>NZ_JBHWJL010000162.1:0-7253 GCF_042731495.1 Streptomyces sp. NPDC059853 | reverse complement strand
GGGGGGGGGGTCTGTGTGGGGTTTGGGGGGTGGGGGGTTTTCTGGGGGGGGGGGGGGGGGGGGGGGGGGGGGGGGGCGGGGGGGGGGGGGGGGGGGGGGGGGGCCCCGGCCCCCCCGCGGTCGGTGCGGCGTGGTGGGTCAGTGCAGCAGGGCGGCGACTTCGGGGGCCAGGGCGTGGAAGGCGCGGGCGCGGTGGCTGATGGCGTTCTTCTCCTCGGGGGTGAGCTGGGCGACGCTGCGGGTGTCGCCGTCGGGGGTGAGGATCGGGTCGTAGCCGAAGCCGCCGCCGCCGGCGGGGGTGTGGCGCAGGGTGCCGGTGAGGCGGCCTTCGACGACGCGTTCGGTGCCGTCGGGGAGGGCGAGGGCGGCGGCGCAGGCGAAGTGCGCGGCGCGGTGGGGGTGGTCGATGTCGGCGAGCTGGGCCAGCAGGAGGTCGAGGTTGGCGCGGTCGTCGCCGTGCCGGCCGGCCCAGCGGGCGGAGAAGATGCCGGGTGCGCCGCCGAGGACGTCCACGCACAGCCCGGAGTCGTCGGCGACGGCGGGCAGTCCGGTGGCCCGGGCCAGGGCGTGTGCCTTGAGCAGCGCGTTCTCGGCGAAGGTGACGCCGGTTTCCTTGACGTCGGGGACGTCGGGGTAGGCGTCGGCGCCGATGAGTTCGACGTCGAGGCCGGCGCCGGTGAGGATCGCGCGGAGCTCGGTGACCTTGTGGGCGTTGCGGGTGGCGAGGACGAGACGGTGCATGGCGGTGATTATCCGTGTTCGGCGAGGACGCGGACGTCCCAGGGGCCGAGGTGGAGGGTGTCGCCGGCGGGCAGGTCGGTGCCGGTGAGGACGTCCCGTACGGGGGTGGGCAGGGGGAAGGTGCTGGGGGTGAAGGACCAGTTGTGGACGAAGCGCAGCCGGGTGCCGTCGCCCGCGGTGGCGCCGGTGACGGTCTGGCTGTCGGCGGCGGGCCGCCAGCCGTCGCCGGTGCGCTTGCCCGCGGCCCAGGTGAGGACGGCGGCGGCGAGGGCGGGGTCGGGCACGGTGCCGACGCAGGTGATGCGGCCGGTGCCGTGGGCGCGGGTGGTGACGGCGGGCCAGCGGGAGAAGTGCGGGTGGCGGTAGCCGGCGAGGATGTCGGTGCCGTCGGCGGGGAGCAGTCCGTCGGCCCAGCGGGTGGCGGTGGCGCCGGCGGGCAGCCGCAGCGGGGAGTTGTCGGGGGTGGTGAGGGGCAGCGGGGTGCGCAGGGTGGAGAACTCGTCGTAGTGGACGCCGGCGGCGTCGCTGAGGTGGGCGGGTTTGCGTTCGGTGCGGGCGCGGGCCTCTTCGTCGCCGTAGCCGGTGTGGATGCCGAGGACGAGGTGGCCGCCGGCGGCGGCGTACTCCCGCAGCCAGCGCAGTTGGGTGTCGTCGGCGACGAGGAGGCCGGCGGCGACGAGCAGCGGGCGGGCGGCGGCGCAGGCGGCGGGGTCCTGGCCGAAGAGCTGCCGGGGGTGGATGAGGCCGCTCTGGAGTCCGGCGTCGAAGGCGCCGCGCTGGAAGGCGTCCAGGACGCTCTGGTAGGAGCGGGGGTCGGGTCCGCCGTCGGGGGTGGCGAGCAGGGGGTGTTCGGTGAGGGCGCGTTTGCTGTCGGCGGAGTACAGGAGGGTGACGTCGGTGTCGGGGGTGAGGGCGGCGACGAGGGCGCCGGCGCGGTCGAACTCGGCGCCGAGGGCGGCGAGTTGTTCGTAGGTGCGGCCGGGTTCCTGGCTGTGCGGGAGGATGCCGCCCCAGAAGGTCTCGGCGCCGTAGTGCAGGGTGTGCCAGTGCCAGTACTCGATCATGGTGGCGCCGCGGGAGACGAGGGCCCAGGCGGCCTGGCGCCACTGGCCGTCGTAGGCGGGTTCGTTGATCCAGGAGGGGCCGATGGCCTGGGCGTTGGTCTCGGTGACGAGGAACGGTTCCTGGCGGGAGGCGTACATGCGGTCGGCGGTGGCGTACAGGGCCCAGGTGCCGTGGGTGGTCCAGCTCTGGCCGGGGTCGGTGGGGCTCGCGGGAAGCTGGAGGCTGTCCTGCATGCGGTAGTAGGGGTTGCCGGCGGTGATGTCGAGGCGGGCGGTGAGGTCCTCGTCGCGGACGGTGGGGCGTTCGTAGGAGATGCAGGTGGTGACGAACTGGCCGGGGCGGGCGTCTTCGCGCACGACGTCGGCCTGCCAGCCGATGAAGGCGGTGGTGAGGTCGTCCTGGAAGCGGCGCCAGGCGAGGGAGTACTGGGGCTGGGCGTTGCCGTCGGGGGTCCACAGGTCGGCCCAGGTGGCGAGGCGGTGGGACCAGTAGGTGAGGCCCCAGGCGCGGTTGAGTTCCTCGACGGTGCCGTAGCGCTCGCGGAGGTGGTCGGTGAAGCGCTGGAAGACGCCGTGGTTGTGGAAGATCTCGTTGCCGGGTTCGTTGTCGACCTGGTAGCCGATGACGGCGGGGTGGTCGGCGTAGCGCTGGACGATCTTGCGGATGACGCGTTCGGCGTGGAAGAGGAACGCGGGGTGGGTGTAGTCGATTTCCTGGCGGGCGCCCCAGCCGGCGCGGGCTCCGGTGCGGCGTTCGGTGTTGATCTCGGGGTAGGTGCGGGCGAGCCAGGGCGGGGCGGCGTAGGTGGGGGTGCCGAGGATGACCTGGATGCCGCGGGCGTGGGCGCCGTCGAGGACGGGCTGGAGCCAGTCGAGGTCGAAGACGCCGTTCTCGGGTTCCCAGGTGGACCAGACGGATTCGCCGACCCGGATGACGGTGAAGTGGGCGGCGGCCATGAGGTCGAGGTCTTCCTCCAGGCGCGGGGAGGGCTGGTACTCGTGGTAGTAGGCGGCGCCGAACAGGACCCGTGCGGGCAGGTGGGACATGGGGGTGTGGGGCCTTTCTGGGGGGGGTGGGCGGTCAGCCTTTGACGGCTCCGGCGGAGAGTCCTTCGAGCAGCTGTTTGCGCAGCAGCAGGAAGACGGCGATGGTCGGGACGGAGGCGAGGACGGCGCCGGGCAGGACCAGGTCGAAGGCGCGGCTCTCGGCCCGGAAGAGGATGTTGAGGCCGAGCGGCAGGGTGTACTGGTCGACGTCGGAGATGAGGACGAGCGGCCACAGGAAGCTGTTGTAGCTCTGGAGGAACTGCCAGACGGCGAGGGCGCCGAGGGAGGGGCGCAGCAGGGGCAGGACGACGCGGAGGAAGATGCCGAACTCGCTGTTGCCGTCGAGGCGGGCGGCTTCGAGGATCTCGTCCGGGATGGACTGGATGATGTACTGCTGCATCATGAAGATCCCGAAGGCGGGGGCGACCCAGGGGACGACGAGGGCGAACCAGGGGTTGGCGAGTCCTGACTTGACGACCAGGATGAACAGCGGGACGAGGATCACCGCGAACGGTACGGACAGCGAGCTGAACATGACGCCGAACAGCAACTTCTTGCCGGCGAAGCGGTATTTGGCGAAGGCGAAGCCGGCCAGTGCGCAGACCAGGACGGCGACGGTGGTGGCGATGAGCGCGGTGACGACGCTGATGGCGAACCAGCTCCAGAACGGCTGTCCGGTGAGCAGGTTGCGGTAGTTCTCGGTGGTGGCGGGGTCGGGGATCAGGGTGGGCGGGTAGTCGAAGATGTCGCCGCGGGGCTTGAAGGAGCCGGAGAGCGCCCAGACGAGGGGGGCGGCGAAGACGAGGAGCAGCAGGCCGAGGGTGCCGTAGAGGGCGATGCGGCCGGGGAGCGAGCGGCGGCGCCGGGGGGTGGGGGTGGGGCGCGGGGTGCCGGTACGGGTGCGGGTGCGGGTGTGGGTGTGGGTGGCGCTCATGCGGTCCTCCCGATGCGCAGCAGCCGGTTGAGGAGTTGGCTGAGGCCGAAGACGACGGCGAACAGCACCAGGCCGGCGGCGGCGGCGTAGCCGAACTGCTGGCGTTCGAAGGCGGCGCGGTAGACGAACTGGGCGACGGTCAGGGTGGCTTCGCCGGGTCCGCCGCCGGTGATGAGGTAGGGCTCGTCGAAGAGCTGGGCGGCGCCGATGAAGGAGGTCACCACGACGAAGGCAGTGACGGGCCGGATGGAGGGCAGGGTGACGGTGGTGAACTGCCGGACGGTCCCGGCGCCGTCGAGTTCGGCGGATTCGTACAGTTCGCGGGGGACGGCCTGGAGGGCGGCGAGGAAGAAGATGGTGAGGTAGCCGGTCCAGCGCCACAGCAGGACGAAGCTGATGGAGATCTTGGCGAGGGTGGGGTCGCCGAGCCAGTCGGCGCCGCCCCAGCCGAAGAGGGCGCGCAGGACGGAGTTGACGAGTCCGTATTCGCGGTCGAGCAGCAGGCTGTAGAGCAGGGCGATCACGATGGGTGACAGCACCATGGGGATGAAGAAGGTGACCCGGAAGAGATCGCGGGCGCGCAGGCCGCGGGTGTTGAGGAGCTGGGCGATGAGCAGGGCGGCGGGGACGACGAGGAAGAGCGAGACCAGCACGAAGATCAGGGAATTGCCGAGTGCGGTGTGGAAACTGGTGTCGCGGGCGAGGTCGGAGAAATTGGCGAAACCGATGAAGGTGGGGGTGCCGAGGCCGACCCATTCGGTGAGGCTGAGATAGCAGGCGACGGCGATGGGGACGACCATGAACAGGCCGTAGAGAAGGTAGAAGGGGGCGATGAAGGCGTAGGGCGCCCATTGTCTGCCGCGGGAGGTCATGACGATCCTCCTCGGTTGCGGGTCTGTCCCCGGAAATCGTCTTCGGCGTCTTTCAGGGCTTGTCGGGGTGAGGTGCGGCCCTGGTAGGCGCGCAGCAGATAGCCGCTGAGAACGGTTTCGAGAATGGTGCGGTCGGCGCTGAGATGGAGGACGGGCGCCTCGTCGATGATGTCCCGGTACACCTCGAACATGCGCTGGCCGCCGCAGTACTCGTCCTCGATGCGGGTGAGTTCCGGGTCGTTGAAGACGGAGCGGCGGCTGGGGAGGTAGCCGAGGACGGTGTAGCGGCGTACTTGTTCGGCGGGGGTGAGGTAGGCGGCCTTGATGAGGTCGACGCCGGCGAGGGTGTTGCGTTTGCCGCGCAGGGCGGCGAAGCCGGTGCCGCCGGCGAAGGAGGTGCGGCCTCCGCCGCCGGGGAAGACGGGCAGCGGGCGGATGCGCCACTGGCCGGACTGTTCGGGGACGTTGGCGATGAGCCCGTAGACCTTGTACCAGCTGGCCATCCACTGGCCGATGACTTTCCCGGTCTTCAGGGCGGCCTGCATGCTGGGGCCGTAGTAGTCGGAGACGGTGGTGAGGTAGCCGCGCTGGACGCCGTCGGCGAGGAAGCGCAGGGTGTCCTCGGCCTCGGGGGTGTCGAGGGTGAGGGCGCCGTCGGCGTCGAAGAGCCGGCCGCCGCGCTGGAGGAGCAGCATCTCGAAGGACTGGAGGACCTGCGGGAGGTCGCTGCCGGTGGGGACGGCGGCGATGGCGACGCCGTGCCGGTCGGCGAGGCGGGTGCCCGCGTCGGCGAGTTCGTCCCAGCTGCCGAGGTCGGTGGGCAGGTGGTGGCGGGCGAATTCGGGCTCGCGGTAGTAGTAGACGACCAGCGGCGCGTCGGAGTCGAGGGCGTAGAGGGCACCGTCCTTGCTGAACGGCTCGGTGCGCACGGTGAGCAGGTCGTCCCGGATGTCGGGGTCGAGGTGGCCGGTGAGGTCTTCGAGGAGTTCGGGGGCGATGTCGCCGCGCAGCAGCCGGGTGAAGGCGCCGATCTCGAAGCCGGCCACGTCGGGGGTGCCGCGGCCTGCGATGGCCTGGGCGATGGTCTTGGTGACCAGGTCGGCGGCGCCGGCCCGGGTGGGGTGGAGGCGCCAGGTGAAGGGGGAGCCGGAGGCGTTGGCCGCGGCTTCCCGGAAGAAGTCGACGTAGGCGTCGTCGTGGGTCCAGAACGCGAGGTCGGCACGTCCCGAGGTGAGGGGCTGGGCGGGGGCGGCGGAGCCGCAGGCGCTGAGTGCGGGGGTGAGGGCCGTGGCGGCGCCGAGGGCGCCGGCGGCGCGGAGCACATGCCTGCGGGATATGCCGGGCGGGGTGGGTGGCGGGTGGTGGGTGCGGGTCATCGTCGTCCCTGGTGTGCGGTGCCGGGTGGGCGGGTTCAGGCCGTGGCCGGCGGGGGTGCGGTGGAGGCGCGGTGGACGAGTTCGGCCGGGATGGTGAGACCGGCCGGGGCGTCGTCGGGGGCGGGGGCGTGGCCGATGGCGGCGACCAGCCGGTGCATGCCCTCGCGGGCGATGCGGGCGAAGTCCTGCCGGACGGTGGTGAGCGGTACGGAGAGGTAGCCGGCTTCGGGGATGTCGTCGAAGCCGATGACGCTGATGTCCTCGGGGACGCGCCGGCCGCTGCGTTCGATGGCGTGGACGGCGCCGATGGCCATCTGGTCGTTGGCGGCGAACAGCGCGGTGACGCCGCCGTCCTGGAGGAGTTCGCGGGTGGCCCGGTAGCCGGAGGCGGGGCTCCAGTCGCCGCGGCGCACCTCGGGGCGGGGCGCGCCCGCCAGTTCCAGGGCGGTGCGCCAGCCGCGTTCGCGGTAGCCGGTGACGGCCCAGCGGGGCGGCCCGGCGAGGTGGTGCACGGTGCGGTGGCCGAGCCGCAGCAGATGGGCGGTGGCCTCGGTGGCGGCGGTGATGTCGTCGTTGCCGACGAACAGCACGCGGGGTCCTCCGGTTCCGGCGCCGCCCGGTTCTGGCGGCTCCTCGGGCAGGTCGACGCGGAGGACGGGGATCTCGCGGGGAATGTGCCGGGCGATTTCCGCGGAGCCGATCGGGCCGCACAGGGCGATGGCGTCGATTCCGTGGCCGACCAATTGCCAGACGGCGCGCCCGGCTTCTTCCGGGTCGTGTTCGTCGGCGTGGATGACGCTCACGTCGTATCCCTCGGCGTGCGCGGCGCGTTGCAGTCCGCTGAGGAGGGAAGCGGGGCCGAAATAGCCGCTGCCGGTGGAGATGAGGCCGATTCTCCGGGAGCGCCGGGTGACCAGGGCGCGGGCGAAGGTATTGGGCCGGTAACCGAGGAGTTCTATCTCGCGCCGTACGCGGGCGCGCAGTTCCGGGGAGACGTGGGGTTCGTCGTTGACCACCCGGGAAACGGTTTTCTGGGACACCCCGGCCCGGCGGGCGACATCCCTCATGGATATGCGGCTCGTCATGCACCAGCTCCTTTGCCAGCGGCCCCGGTTGACTGCGCAGTCAACCGGTTGGCCGTTCGTTTAGGAGGGGTACTCGGAGACGTCAACGTTTAAGGCGGAAAATAGTTCGGGTTTATGTAAATAAGTAGGGATAC
>NZ_JBHWJL010000161.1:0-11347 GCF_042731495.1 Streptomyces sp. NPDC059853 | reverse complement strand
GGAGCGCCCGCCCACTGGCCTGTGCCGCCCGCAGCGCGTCCGCCAGCCAGGCCGTCATCGCCACCAGCGGCCGGTCCTGGATGACGACGGCCGCCCGGTCCGTCAGCACGTCCACCGCCGACTGCGCCGCCGCCGGGGCCGCGGCGCCCACCACCCCGGTCACCGGGGCCTCGCCCCCGTCCGCCGGCGCCGCGTCCGGCGGCCAGACCGCGCCGCCGAGCCGGCCGGCCAGCCGGGCGGCGACGGTGCCCGCCAGCTGCGGCGCCCGCTCCACACCGGTGGCGGCCCGCACCTCCGTCCACCACACCGGGCCCCGGACACCCGTCCCGGGCCCCAGCAGCCGGTCCACCTCACCGGGCAGCCGCACCAGCAGCGGCGCTTCGACCGACACCAGCGGGCGGCCCCGCTCGTCGCACAGCTGGAGCAGCGCGCCCTCCGCCCGGTCCACCGACAGCAGGGTCTGCGGGCCACCGGCCATCAGCCCGGCCACCAGGCTCCACGGGTCGGGCATCCGCTCGGTGAGCGCGATGACGTCCGTCGTCACGATTCCTCCCCCTCCTCGGCCGTCACCGCTGGTCCGCGCCGCGCGCCAGCGCGGTCTGGACGAGGCGGTGCGGCTCCCCACGGCGTACGAACAAGCCGCGCCCCGGCGGCTGGGCCCTGGCGTACAGGCCCGGGAACAGCTGGCCCTCCGAGCGGTCCCCGGTCATCACCAGCGCCGAGGTGCCGCTCTCCCGCAACGTCATCAGGAACGGCTCGTACATCGCCCGGGACGCCCCGGCGACCCGCCGGGCGACCACGAAGTGCAGCCCGATGTCCTGCGCCGAGGAGAGGTAGGGGACGAACGGGTCGAGCGGCTGCCGGCGCGCGGTGGTGAGGATGTCGTAGTCGTCGATCAGCACCACGATGCGCGGCCCGCCCAAAGCCGCCCCGCCCGCCGCCAGCACCTCGGGCGAGACCGTGTCGTCCGGCATCCGCTTGTCGAGTTCCCCGGCGATCCCGGCGGACAGCGCCGCCGCCAGCCGCGCGTTGTGCGCGTAGCCGCCCCGGTACGGCTCGGGCACGACGCTGTGCAGCCCGCGCCGCGGGTCGAGCACCGCGAACACCAGCTCCTCGTCCCCGTACCGCTCCACCAGACCGTCCGCGATCAGCTTCAGCAGATTGGTCTTGCCGCACTCGCTGTCGCCCAGGACGAGCAGATGCTGATCGCGGTCGAACAGATCGAGCAGCAGGGGCTGGAGCGCGTTCTGGTCCAGGCCGATGGGCACCCGGCGCGGCTCGGCGGCCGGATCCGGGAGCCGGCGGGCCGGCAGCCGGGTGGGCAGCACCCGCACCGGCGGGGCGCCGGGCCCCGCCCAGGCGGCCCGTACGGCGCTCACCGCGCGTTCGAGCGCCGCGCCCAGATCGGTGTCGTCCGCCCGGGCGTCGATGCGGGGCAGCGCGGTGTGCGCGAAGAGCTTGCCGTCGGTCAGCGCCCGGCCGGGCTCGTCGGGGGACAGGGTCTGGGCGAGGCGGCGCTCGATGCCGGAGTCACCCGGGTCGTTCAGCCGCAGTTCCACCCGGGTGCCGAACGCGGACTGGACGGCCAGCCGGGCATCGTTCCAGCGGAGCATGGCGGCCACCACATGGATGCCGTACCCGCCGCCGCGCCGCAGCAGTTCACCGATCGGGTCCTCCAGCTCGGAGAACTCCTCGCGCAGTTCGCCGAAGCCGTCGATGACGAGCACGATGTCCGTGGAGCCCAGCCCGGGGAACCGGCCGGCGGCGCGCAGTCGGCGCAGATGGTCGATCGAGTCGATGCCGTGCTCGCGGAACAGCTCCTCGCGGGCCGTCAGCATCCCCCGGATCTCCTCCACAGTGCGCACGGCCCGCTCCCGGTCGGCGCGGCCGGCCACCCCGCCGGTGTGCGGCAGCCCGGCCATCGCCGTCAGGCCGCCGCCGACCAGGTCCAGGCCGTAGACGGCGGCCTCGTGCGGGGTGTGGCCGAGGGCGAGGGAGAGCATCAGGGTGCGCAGCAGGGTCGTCTTGCCGGACTGCGGCCCGCCGATGACGGCGACGTGGCCGCCGGCCCGGGTGAGGTCCAGGACCCATGGGCCCTGCCACTGCTTGCCCGGGTCGTCGAGCAGCCCCAGCGGGATGCGCAGCGCGCCGCCCGCCGGGGGCCGGGCGAAGCGCAGCCCGGTGGCCGGGTCGCCGGCCTCCAGCGGCCCGGCGACCGCGTCCAGCGGGAGGGCGGCGGGCAGCGGCGGCAGCCAGATCTTCGCCACGGGCGGGGCGGCATCCCGCAGCTGGTCCACGACGGTGGACAACAGGGTGGGGCCGACGGTGCGCCGGGCGGGGGCCGGGCCGGCCGGCTCCGCCGGTTCGCCGCCGGACTGCGCCTCGCTCTCCGCGAGGGTGTTGTAGGCGGGGTACGGCAGCACCCTGGGCCCCTCGTCCCGCCCGGACTTCTCCAGCCGGACCGGCCCCTGGTAGGGACCGGAGACATAGCCGGCCTTGAACCGGTCGTACGCGCTGGTGTCCACCTTCAGATAGCCGAACCCGGGGATGGGCGGCAGGTGGAAGGCGTCCGGGGTGTCGAGGACGGTGCGTGACTCCTCGGCCGAGAAGGTGCGCAGGCCGAGCCGGTACGACAGATAGGTGTCCAGGCCCTTGAGCTTGCCGCCCTCGATGCGCTGGCTGGAAAGCAGCAGGTGCACGCCGATGGAGCGGCCGATGCGGCCGATGGACAGGAACAGGTCGATGAAGTCCGGCTTGGCGGTGAGCAGTTCACCGAACTCGTCGATGACCACGAACAGGTGGGGCAGCGGCGCCAGTCCGGGCCGCTGGGCGCGGGCGGCGGCGTAGGTGGCGATGTCCGGCAGTTCGCCGGCCGCCTTGAGGACCTGCTGGCGCCGCTGCACCTCGCCGGCGAGGCTCGCGTGGACGCGCTCGACCAGCCCGGCCTTGTTCTCCAGGTTGGTGATGACACCCGCGACGTGCGGCAGCGAGGCGAACGGCGCGAAGGTGGCGCCGCCCTTGTAGTCGACCAGCACCATCGCCAGGTCCTCGGGCGGATGGGTGGCGACCAGGGCCAGCACCAGCGTGCGCAGCAGCTCGCTCTTGCCGGAGCCGGTGGCGCCGACGCACAACCCGTGCGGCCCCATGCCCAGTTCGGCCGACTCCTTGAGGTCGAGCAGCACCGGCTCCCGGTTGTCGCCGAGGCCGATCGGCACCCGCAGGAACGCCTGGTCGCCGCGGCGCGACGCCCACAGCCGGTCCAGGTCGAGCGCGCCCGGGTCCTCGACCCCCAGCTGTTCCCCGAAGTCCACCGGCCCCGACAGCGGGGCACCGGACGCGGCCGACTCGGGGGTGAGCCGCAGCGGCGCCAGCATCCGGGCCAGCCCGGCCGCCCCGGCGGCGGTCACCTCGTTCAGCGTGCCGGTGAGGGTGAGGGGTTCCTCGCCGCGCAGGTCCTCGACGGTGACGGTCGCCTCCCCGCCGCCGTCCCGCACCACGGTGATCCGTACCGACACCTGGCCCGGCTCGTCGGTGCGTTCGGCGAGCGGGTACAGCACCGTGACGCCCATGTCGGCCAGCGACACGGCGTCGTCCGGCCGGGCCAGCTCCCCGGCCGTACCTCCGTACCCGTCGCTCACCACCACCATCCGTTTGGTCTGCCGCAGCGCCTCCCGCCCGGCCAGGCCGCGGCGTACCTCGGCGGCGTATGTGGCCCGCTGCCGCAGCTCGGCGGCCAGCGCCCGGGCCAGCTCCGGCAGCCCGGAGGCGATCCGCCGGGCCGGCACCGGCCCGTCGTGCGTCCCGTCGTCCAGGGTGTGCGGCAGCCACTTCAGCCACGCCCAGTCGGCCAGCCGCTCGCGGGGCGCGGCCAGCGCCAGTGCCACGTCGTCGGGGGCGTGCGCGACGGCGGTCTGCGCGACCAGGGTGCGCACCACGGCCAGGACGTCCGCGCGGCCCCCGATGACGCTGACGTGGCCCGCCCGGTCCAGCGGCACGGTCAGCGGCATCTCCGGCGCGGTGCTGAAGCGTCTGCGCAGCCCCGCCGCCTCGTTGAGCATGAACCGGTCCGGCGGGGTGAGCACCGAGCCGCCCTTGGTCTCCAGCCGCAGTGTCCGCACCGGCACCTGACCGGTGCCCAGCCGGACCCGCAGGAAGTCGCGGTCCGCGCGCCGCCGCTCCCACAGCCGGGCGGGATCGGCCACCACGTCGTACAGGGCCTCGGGGGCGGGGAACAGCAGCCGGGCGGCGACCCGGCGTTCGCGGTCCTCGGCGCTCAGCTCCTCGCGCAGTTCCTCCAGATACTCCAGATAGCGCTCGCGCTGGGTACGCCGGGTGCGCTGGGCGCGCCCGCGCTGGGAGAACAGCAGCCCGAGGCCGCCGATCAGCGCGATCACCAGCACCAGGGCGCCGATCACGGCGAACTGGCTGCTGCGCACGATGGTCATCATCGCCATCGAGCCCACCATGCCGGCCAGCGGCAGCAGCGAGGTGACGGCCGAACCCGTCTTGCCCTCCGGCAGGTTGGGCGGCGCCTCGACGACCCGCTCGGCGGGCTCCGGCAGCGGGCGGGTGGTGCGCGCGGGCCGGTGCACCTGCCGGGTGCTCATGGCCTGGCCCCGGCGGCCGTACCGCCGCCGCGCGCGCCGCCCCGGCCCCGGGACATGGCACGGTCCATGACCTCGGCGGCGAGCGCCAGCGCCGCCTCCCGGGTGGCCTGTCCGAGCAGCGCGGTGCGGATCTCCCCGCCCTCCGCGAGGGCCCGGTCGTAGGGCAGCGGCAGCACGGCGGCCCCGCCCACCCCCAGGTACTCGGCGGCCTTGCGCGGGTCGACGCCCATGCCCGGGGAGGTGTACGCGAGGGCCACCACGGTGGTGGGCAGCATGCTGCGGTGCAGCCCGCCGATCCAGTCCAGGACGGTCCGGGTGGTGGCCACCCCGGCGGCGGTGGCCGGGGCGACCAGCACCCGCGCCTGGGTGGTGGTCAGCGCCGTACGGGCCACCTCGGCGGGCAGCGTCTCGCAGTCGACGACGGTGGTGCCGAACCAGCGGCGCAGCGAGGTCATCACGATCCGGTAGGCATCGAGGTCCAGTTGCGCGCCGACCGCGCCCTGGCTGCCGGGCAGCAGCCAGCCGCCGCCGGTGAACGGCAGCAGATAGCCCGTCACGTGCGTCACCCGCATCGAGGGGTCGAGGATCCGGGCCAGGTCCGCGAAGGTCCAGCGGACCTCGCCGGCCCCGAACAGCCGGGGCAGGGTACCCAGCGACGGGTCGGCCTCGATGGCCAGCACCGGGTCGGCGCGGTAGTGCGCGAAGGTCAGCGACAGCAGCGCGGCCACCGTGGACTTGCCGGCGCCGCCGCGGATGCTGGTGACCGCGATCTGCCGTCCGGTGGTGATGGGCTGCTGGACGGCCCTGGCCAGCCGGGTGGCCGTCTCGGTGTCCCGGGCGGTGGCGGACAGCCCCTTGCGCAGCGCCCGCGCCACCCGCCGGGCCGGCGGGTCCCCGTGCCGGGCGCGCTGCCCGGTGCGCCGTACCTCTGGCGTCACCACCGGTACGGAGACGGGTGCGGGCGGCGGCAGCGGCGGCGCGGCCGGGGCGGGGGCCTGCGCCTGCGCCGGCTGCGCGGCGACCGGAGGCGAGGGCGAGGACGCCGGCTGCTCCGTGCCGGCCATCACCCCGCCCAGTTCCCGAAAGACATCACGCTGCCAATCCCCCGCTCCCGGTGCGGACATCACCGCCTCCCCTTCCCTGTCTCAGAACGTGCCGAGCAACCGGCCGTACACACCGAACGCCCCCAGAGCCACCGGCACCAGAGCCACCACCGCGACCGACTCGACGCCGTTCATCAGCCGCCGCAGCCGCACCCGTACGTGGTCGGGCGGCCGGACGACCAGCAGCGCCAGCGGCGCCACGGCGACGGCGCCGAGCACGACCAGCGGCCACGCCGCCGACTGGCCCGGGGTCTGCGCCCACAGCACGATCAGCCGCACCGCGAGCACGGCACCGGCGGCGAGCAGCGCGATCACCTCCACGGCCAGCGGGAAGGCCCGGGACCTGGAGAGCAGGACGAGACCGAGCAGCGCGGTGACCGCGACCGTCCAGCCGGTGACCTCGCCGACGGCCAGCCAGCCACCGGCGGCGGCCGAGGCCGCGGTGGCGACGGTGGCCAGTGCGAGACCTCGGTGGGTGGCGGACAGCGCGGTGTCCACCCGGTACCGGCTCACCGAGACGGCACCGGAACGCTGGTCGTCCAGCCGCGTCAGCCCGGCGGCCATCATCGCGAACCGCGGCAGAAAACCCAGCGCCAGCACGGATATCACCCCCAGCAGCACCCCGGTCCTCGCCCCGCCGGCCAGGACGGCGCCCAGCTCCCACGCGCCGACCAGCAACGCGACCGCGCCCGCACCCACCAGACCCCCGCGGCCCAGCGGCGTCAGCGCGCCGAGCAGGGCCAGCGAGACCACGACGGCGGCCCCCACGGCGGCGAGCCGCAGCGCGTTCCCCTCCGGCCAGGTCGTGACCAGCGCCCCGTAGACCCCGAGCGTCCCGCCCAGCAGGATCAGTGCCGTCCCCAGTTCGCGCGCCCCGGACCAGACGGCGGGACCGCTCCCGGCCGCCGCCACGACGGCGGCGAGCACGACCCACCCGCCGACCCGGTCGGCCCCGTACCAGACGGTCGCGAGCACCACGGCGGTCAGGACCAGCGCGAGGGCGAACCCGCCGGCGCTGAGCGCCCGCACCGAGGCGTCCCACCTCCCGCGCCGCAGCTCCAGGTCCTCGGCCACGTCGTCCGTCACGTCGTGCACCACCGGGGCGGCCGGGGTCTCCTGCTCCCGCACCAGCCGCAGCACCGCCCCGTCCCTGACCCCCGCCGAGGCGAGGGTGTCGTCCTGGGCCAGCACGGACCCGTCCGGGGTGACCAGCCGGCGCAGCGCGGGCGTACGGCCCGGCCGCTCACCCAGCATCCGCAGCACCTCGGGCAGCAACTCCCCGATCGGGTCCTCGGCCGGCAGCACGAGGTCGATCCGCCGCCGGTCCCCCACCAGCGTCACGCGGCTCACCACGAGCCCGACCCCATCCGGCCGGAGAGAAACGACCACCCCACGCAGCCGGCACACAGCACGGCCCCCAGCACCAGCCCGCCGACGATCTTCCCCAGATTCTCGTCCAGGCTCATCCGGACGCGCTGCGCCCCGAACAGCAGGGCGTCCCGCAGCCGCCGACGGCGCACGGAGACCGATTCCAGCAACTGGCTGTCATAATCCCGGGCCACACCATCCCCCCTCCCGTTACGCTCTCCACCCTACGACCCCGTACGGACACCCGCCATGATCACAGCGTGACATCGCGGGGAACCATATGCCCCGTCAGGTCGTCAATCACCGTGTGCGGAACCAGGGGAGGGGAACCGGGCCATGGGTATGAAGTTCGACATGGGCGACCAGGTGCTGTCCACGCTGCGCCGGCAGTCCGAGGGCGCCAGCACGGATCTGGGCACGCTCATCCAGCAACTGATCACGGCCGCCGAGCCGCTGGAGGGCAAGTTCAGCGGGGCGGGCAAGGCCGCGTTCGACGCCTTCAAGAACCGTTCCACCGAGATCTCCGCCGAGCTGAACGGGGCGCTCAGCTCCATCCTCGGCGGCCAGGCAGGGATGGACGCGGCGTTCCGCGCCGGTGACCAGGAGGCGACCGACAACGCCCGGCAGGCGATGTCGGCGGCCAACTTCGACGCCGCCCGCTTCTCGGGCCGCTGACAGGAGGAGTGATGAGCGACAACGGAAGGCTCGGCTACGACACCGGCGCCTCGGGCGAGGTGCAGACCAGCATCCACGGGGTGATCCAGCAGCTGGAGCAGGTGATCACCGCCCGCGACGGCCATGTGAAGAACGCCATGGCCGACTTCCAGGCCGACGGCGTCTCGGACCAGTACCACGGGGCGGAGCAGCGCTGGCACACCGCGGCCGGCGAGGTCCGCACGATCATCGGCCTGCTGAAGACCACGCTGGAGAACAACGACGGCACCGCGCAGAGCACCCTGCGCCGCGCCCAGGGCGCGGTGGACGGCATCGGCTGACCCGGATCGCGGAGGGGGATCGGGGATGACGGGTTGGGACATCGACCCCGGGGGCGTGGAAGGCGTCCTGGAGGCCGCCGGCGAACGGGCCGCGGACCTGGAGGGGTGGGGACAGCACTATCTGGAGACCGTGCAGAGCGCCGCGGTGTCGGCGGGCACGCTGAACTTCGGCGCCCCGGTGCCGGCGGAAGGCGCGGTGGGGCTGGTCGGGCAGGCACTGGCCCAGTTCGTCGAACACACCCAGCGCGACGTGATGTTCATCGGCGCCCGCATCGGCAAGTCGCTGGAGGGCGCGCGCGACGCGGCCATCGCCTATCTGGAGGGCGACGCCGAGATGGCCGCCGACACCCAGCGCCTGGCGCTGCGCGCCCCGGAGCTGGACCTGCGTCCGCCGGACCAGCGTCCGGAAGGGCCGAGGTAGCCATGGGTGAGGAGATGTGTGTCCCCCGGACCGGGGACGTGGAGCGGGTCGACCCCGCGGGTATCCCGGAGTTCACCGGCAATCTCGCCATGCTGGCGGCCGACTGCATGGGCTTCGACGCCGCCGCCACGCGCATCCGGAGCATCGGCTCCGACGTGCACGACGAGTTCCAGGGCCTGTCCTCCTTCTACACCGCGCCCGAGGCGGAACAGCTCTTCGCCACCACCGCGCCCGCCCGCGACCGGGCCGCCGGGTTCGCCGACGACCTGGCGACCGTCCGCTCCGCCCTGTGGGACTACCACGAGGAGATCACCCCCCTCGTGAGCCGGCTGCGCCGCCTCAGGTACGAGGCGGAGCAGTTCGTCGAGTCCATCCGGGACGACGACGACTGGAAGAAGAGCGAGTCCAAGGTCAACCGCAACAACGAACTGCTCACGGAGGTCTCCACCACCGTCGCCCAGTTCTGGGCCGCCGAACGCTCCTGCGCCAACCGGATCAACGCCCTGTGGGGCGGCCCGCAGTGGACCACCGACGACGGCTCCGGCGGCGCGCACATGTACGGCGTCGGCGAGGAGGAGATGGCGCAGGCGGGCGAGACGCCGTGGGGCCGCGCGGTGGAGCGCGAGTACCACTGGTACCGCTTCGACCAGCACATCAAGAGCTTCGTCTGGGACGGCCTCATCGTCGACGGCATCTGGGGAACGATCACCGGCCTCGGCGGGCTGCTCGGCTTCCAGGGCTGGGAGGTCTTCAAGGAGTCCTGGAAGGGCCTGGGCCAGCTCGCGACGGGCCTGGCCATCGTCGCCAGCCCGCTGAACGCGCTGGCCTACAGCCTCATGCCGGACGGTGCCGTCAAGGACTGGATGGACGACAGCCTGGACGTCACCCTGGAGACCGCCAAAGGGCTGGTCGCCTGGGACACCTGGAGCGAGGACCCGGCCCGCGCGGCCGGCCTCACCACCTTCAACGTCCTCACCACGGTGGCCAGCTTCGGCGCCGGCGCGGGCGTCCGCGCGGCCGCGAGCGGAGCGGGCACGGCCACCCGGATCACCGCCACGGCGGCCCGGGTGGGCACGGCCATCGACCCGATGACGTACCTCACCAGCGGTCTGACCACGCTGACCCGCTTCAGCGAGATCAGCAGCCAGCTGGCGCACCTGACCACGGCCCGGGCCTTCGAACTGCCCGACGGCAGCTTCCGCCTGGACAACGGCTCGGTCATCCCGCCGAACGGCCCGTTCAATCCGGAGATCCTGGCCCCGGGACAGCACGCGGTGGGCAGGCCGGACGGCTCGATCCTGTGGGACGACGGCACGATCCTCCACCCGGACGGCCGCCTGGAGTCCCCCACCGGCCACCCGCTCCGGACCGCCGACGACATCCCGGCCGAGCTCTCCTCCCGCGACCGCTCCCTCCTGGACACGGCCGCCCGGGAGCCCACAGGTGTGGGTGGCCCCCGTCCCCAGACGGACCTCACGTCCGCGCATTCCTCCCCACATTCTGCCGATGCCCATGTGCCATCTGACAGCCGCTCTGAACCGCCCTGGAACAGAAGCGGCGGAAGTGACGATCCGCAGGCTTCTGTCGAGGGACCCCATGATTCGACTTCTGACCCGCCCGGGGGGCCTCAAAGCTCCCACGGCGGGGGGGCGAACGACGGTGGGACGCTTGAGGGACCGAGTCATGATGACATCCCTCTTCGGGATCATGACCAGTCCGGCTGGAGTGGCGCCGGCTGGGTCGAAAAGCCGACAGAAAGTGCGGCAAGAGCCTACGAGGAAATCCGCGGAACGCCGAACAAGGTTGATCTTCCAGCAATTTCAAACAATACCGGAATCGATGAGGCGGTTCTCCGGCAGGTCAAGAGCCACCTCTTCCGATCCCAGCATGACATCGCCATCGGCCCGGGAGAAACCAGACGAGGCCCCTTCACGCCACGCGACGACATCGCCGAGATGTGGAATGCCGCCAGAGACGGAAACATATCCCCGGCTCAGCTCAGAGAATTCAAGTTTCTCATGGCGCATGAATACGTAGAAAGTCGCCTCATGGAAGCAGGGATGCCGTACATTTCGCACAACCCGGCCGCGGGCTGGGCTGAAGACGGCAAGCGCATCCCCTTTCACGACCCGACACTCATCGGGGCCCATGAAGTGGCGCCGAATCCAGCGAACGGAAACTTCAGGTCCTGGGAGAGATTGTTCGGCGAGGAGCACGGACGCATGGAGATCGCTACGGATCTTTCCAACGTCGACGCTATAGTGAAGACCGCCAAGACGCTCCTGAACCTGAGGGGATGGAATTTGAAGTGAGAAATGAAAAAGACCCGAGGGCAACGTTCGAGCGCTTGAAGGCCATCGACTGGCTCGACGACAGCAACGCATTCGACCACATTGGCTCAAGAATGGCGCTCATGCGTGAGTATCTGCGACGTTCGGCCAACTGGGCGGACACGACCGGAGCCACGGACTCCTGGCCGTTCTTCGATATCGGAGCAACTGTCGATCCCGGCGTTCAAGTCGATGCCGGCCTCGCCGCAGAGATGGAAGAATTCATCTATCAGAATGTGACACGAGGTTCCATCAAGAACACCTGCTGGGGCGCACTCCACTGGGCAGCGCTTCGTCCGGATGCTCTGGCAGGGTTTCCCGCACTCGACGATCCTTACGAACCACTGCTGCTCATGTACGAACGGGGAGGGGTCTTCACGGTCGAAGGGTCATTCATCAACGTCACTGGAGGAATGGTGTTGCACAAAAACTGCGAAGACCATCTCTCTCCCCATCCCATCACTGCTTTGGACGAGACCACGCTTGACTCCCTTGACGCGGCTGACAGCCGTTAGAGCGACCG
>NZ_JBHWJL010000160.1:0-11359 GCF_042731495.1 Streptomyces sp. NPDC059853 | reverse complement strand
GGCTTGCCCTCCGCGTAGCCGGCCGCGCTCTGGATGCCGACCACCGCCTTGTCCGCGAACTCCTCCAGGGTGCGGGCCCCGGCGTAGGTGCAGGCCGAGCGCACGCCCGCCACGATGGAGTCGATCAGGTCCTCCACCCCGGGCCGCGCCGGGTCGATGTACATCCGCGAGGTGGAGATCCCCTCCTCGAACAGCCCCTTGCGGGCCCGGTCGTACGCCGACTCCTCGCTGGTGCGGTTGCGCACCGCGCGCGCCGAGGCCATGCCGAAGCTCTCCTTGTACGGGCGGCCGTCGGCGCTCTGCTGGAGATCACCGGGCGACTCATGCGTCCCGGCGAACCACGAACCGATCATCACATTGGACGCCCCGGCGGCCAGCGCCATCGCCACATCCCGCGGGTGCCGCACCCCGCCGTCCGCCCAGACGTACTTGCCGAACTTCCGCGCCTCGGCCGCGCATTCCAGCACGGCGGAGAACTGCGGCCGCCCGACGCCGGTCATCATCCGGGTGGTGCACATCGCGCCGGGGCCCACCCCGACCTTGACGATGTCCGCGCCCGCCTCGATCAGGTCCCGCACCCCGGCGGCCGAGACCACGTTGCCCGCCACCACCGGCACCCGCGGGTCCAGCGCCCGCACCGCGCGCAAGGTGGCCAGCATCGATTCCTGGTGTCCGTGCGCGGTGTCCACCACCAGGGTGTCCACCCCGGCCGCCAGCAGCCCCTCGGCCCGGGCCACGCTGCCGCCGTTGATGCCGATCGCCGCCGCCACCCGCAGCCGGCCGGCCGCGTCGGTGGCGGGCCGGTACAGGGTGGCGCGCAGCGCGCCCTTGCGGCTGAGGATGCCCGCCAGCCGGCCCCGCGCGTCGACGGCCGGGGCGATCTTGCGGTGCGCGCTGTCCAGGGTGGCGAACGCCTCCCTCGGGTCGATGTCCGCGTCCAGCACCAGCAGGTCCTTCGACATGACCTCGCTCAGCTGGGTGAAGCGGTCCACGCCGGCCAGGTCGGCCTCGGTGACGATGCCCACCGGGCGCCCCTCGGCCACCACCACGCCGGCGTTGTGCGCCCGCTTGGGCAGCAGCGCCAGGGCGTCGGCCACCGTCTGGGACGGCGCCAGGGTGATCGGGGTGTCCAGCACCAGATGGCGCTGCTTGACCCAGCCGGTGACCTCGGTCACCACATCCAGCGGGATGTCCTGCGGGATGACCGCGAGACCGCCCCTGCGGGCCACCGTCTCGGCCATCCGCCGCCCCGCGACGGCCGTCATATTGGCCACCACCAGCGGCAGGGTGGTGCCGCTGCCGTCCGGGGTCGAGAGGTCGACGTCCTGCCGCGAGCCCACCGCCGAGCGGCCCGGGACCATGAACACGTCGTCATAGGTCAGGTCGTAGGACGGCCGGGAGTCATTGAGGAACTTCATGCCTGCTCTCACCTGCGTTCTCGCATTGCCCTGCGGGCACCTCCCGGCCCGGGGGTCGGGGGGAGGGTGGGAGCGGAGCGTCGGCAGCCGGCTCCTACGGCATTATCCCCGATCCGCCCCGGAACGGGCGAACAGATGGCCGACGGAGCGCCGACCCGGCACCCCGCCCCGGCCCGTACCCGTCACCGGGGCACGCTGTCCGGGTCGGCCCGCTCCAGCGCCGGGCGCGCCCCGGGCGGCTGTTCCAGCAGGTGGTCGGCGGCCGTCGTGTCGGTGACCAGGCTCGTCACCAGGCCCGACCGCAGCACCGCGCCGATCGCCTCCGCCTTGCGGCGGCCGCCCGCGATCGCCACCACCTCGGGGATCCGGCGCAGCCGCTCGGCCTCCACCGTGATGCACCGCTCCCCCAGGTCGCGCCCCACCCGGCGCCCCTCGGCGTCGAAGAGGTGCGCGGACATCTCGGCGGCCACCCCGAGGGATGCGTAGTGCTCGCGCTCGTCCTTGTTCAGCATGTCGTGCACCGTGGAGATGCCCGGCTCCCAGGAGCCGATGGACACCGCCGCGATCGTCACCTTGTCGAAGAACTCGAACGCCGCCGCGATCCCCCGCTGGGCCCGCAGCGCGTCCGCCGTCGCCGAGTCCGGCAGCAGCATCGGCGCGTAGATCGGGTGCGCGTCCCCGCCGGAGACGGCGGCGGCCCGCCGTACCGCCTCCACCGAACCGCGTTCGGCCGTGCCCGCGTCGTACACCCCGGTCAGCTGCACCACGGTGCACGGCGGCAGCTCCCGCAGGGCCGCCGCCATGTGGATCGTGGACCGCCCCCAGGCCAGGCCCAGGACATCGCCCTCGGTGACCAGCTCGCCCAGCAGTTCGGCGGCCACCTCCCCCAGGTGCTCCGGGTCCGGGGTGTCGTCCGCGGCCTCCGAGGGGGACTCCGCGACCACCACGTGCCGCAGCCCGTACCGGGCCCGCAGGGCGTCCGACCGGTCCGCGTCCAGCTCCGCCGGCACCCGGATCTCGATGCGCACCAGATCGTGCTCCACCGCGGACTCCAGCACCCGGGCGACCTTGAACCGGCTCACCCCGAACTCGTCCGCGATCTGGATCTTGGACTTGCCCTCCAGATAGAAGCGGCGGGCCATCGCCGCCGCCTGCATCAGTTCAGCGGGTCCCATCCGTGCGGCTGACCTCCCGGTCGACACGCCACTCACCTCTCCGTCCTCCGCCCTACCCGCTCACGAGCCGCGTGCTCGGCCTCGCCGAGCGGTAAGGTCCTCGATGTCTGTCGCGCCCCGGCCGCACCGGCCCGGACGCCGTGTCCCCTCACCCGGCGGCGCTGCCGCCCCGGGCCGCCGCGGCGGCGCGCTCCGCCTGCTCGCGCAGCCCGCGCACCGCTGCCTGCGGATCCTCGGCCCCGTAGACGGCCGACCCCGCCACGAACACATCCGCGCCCGCCTCCGCGCAGCGTTCGATGGTCGCCGCCGAGACACCGCCGTCCACCTGGAGCCACAGCGGCAGCCCGTGCCGGTCGATCAGCTCCCGGGTGCGGCGGATCTTGGGCAGCGTGACGTCCAGGAACGCCTGCCCGCCGAAGCCCGGCTCCACCGTCATCACCAGGATCATGTCCAGTTCCGGCAGCAGATCCTCGAACGGCTCGATCGGGGTGGCCGGGCGCAGCGCCATCGAGGCGCGCGCCCCCTGCGCCCTGATCTCCCGGGCCAGCCGTATCGGCGCGGTCGCCGCCTCGGCGTGGAAGGTGACGGAACCGGCGCCGGCCTCCGCGTAGGCCGGGGCCCAGCGGTCCGGGTCCTCGATCATCAGATGGCAGTCCAGGGGCGTGTCGGTGGCCTTGCGCAGCGACTCCACCACCGGGAGACCCAGCGTCAGGTTCGGCACGAAGTGGTTGTCCATGACGTCGATGTGCAGCCAGTCGGCCCCCGCCACGGCCTGGGCCTCCTCGGCGAGGCGTGCGAAGTCGGCGGACAGGATGCTGGGGTTGATCTGTGCCATGTCCTCAGTATTCAGCATGCTCCGGGGGACGGGTGACGCCGGTCACGCGGTGCGGCGCAACAGCGCCAGGTACATCGCGTCGGTGCCGTGCCGGTGCGGCCACAGCTGGATGTCGGGGCCCTCGCCCAGGCCGGGCACCCCCGGCAGCAGCGGGCGGGCGTCCAGCCATTCGGCGTCCGGGGCGCCCGGGTTCTTCAGCACGTCGTGGACGACGGCCCGGGTTTCGGCCAGATGGGGCGAGCAGGTGGCGTACCCGACCACGCCGCCGGGCCGCACCGCCCGCAGCGCCTCGCGCAGCAGGCCGCGCTGGAGCGGGGCGAAGCCCTCAACGTCCTGCGGCGCGCGGCGCCAGCGAGCCTCGGGGCGGCGGCGCAGGGCGCCGAGGCCGGTGCAGGGCACATCGACCAGCACCCGGTCGAAGGAGCCGGCCGGCCAGGCCGGGCGGGTGCCGTCGGCGACCACCACCTGGTACGGGCCGGGGTTGCCGGCCAGCGCGCGGGCCACCAGGGCGGCCCGGTGCGGCTGCTTCTCGGCCGCCACCAGCGCGGCGCCGCGTCCGGCGGCGAGCGCGGCCAGCAGGGCGGCCTTGCCGCCGGGGCCGGCGCACGCGTCCAGCCAGCGCAGGTCGCCGCCGTCGCCGGCCAGCGGGGCGTTCGCCAGGGCCACGGCGACCAGCTGGCTGCCCTCGTCCTGCACCCCGGCGCTGCCGTCGGCGACGGCGTCGATGGCGCCGGGCTCGCCGCCCTCGGCCAGCCGGACGGCGTACGGGGACCAGTCGCCCGCGGTGGCCCGGCCGGCGCCGGCCCGCTCCAGCAGGTCGGCGGGGGTGATGCGGCCCGGCCGGGCGGCCAGGGTGACCCGGGGGCGTTCGTTGTCGGCGGCCAGCAGCGCCTCGATCTCGCCGCGGTCGCCGCCGAGCGCGTCCCACAGCGCGGAGACCACCCAGCGCGGATGCGCGTGCACGACGGCCAGGTGTTCCTCGGGGTCCTCGTCGTAGGGCGGTGCCACCCGCTCCAGCCAGCCGGGCAGGTCGTGGGCGGCGACCTTGCGCAGGACGGCGTTGACGAACTTGGCCCGGCCGTCGCCCAGCACCACCCGGGCCAGCTCCACACTGGCGCTGACGGCGGCGTGGGTGGGGATGCGGGTGCCCAGCAACTGGTGGGCGCCGAGCGAGAGAACGTCCAGCACCGGCGGGTCGACCTCGCGCAGCGGCCGGTCCACGCAGGCGGCGAGCACCGCGTCGTAGGTGCCCTGGCGGCGCAGCGTGCCGTACACCAGCTCGGTGGCGAGCGCGGCGTCCCGGTCGTCGAAGTCCCCGGCCGCCCGGGCCTTGCGCAGCAGCGGGGGCAGGACGAGGTTGGCGTAGGCGTCGCGTTCGTCGACGGCGCGCAGCGCCTCGAACGCGAGGAAGCGCACCGGGTCCTTGCGGGGACGGCGGTAGGGCCGGGCGGGACGACGACGGGGCGGCCGATTGCTCACGGGGACGATGACTCCGGGTGCTGCTGGGCGCGCGTACCGGGTACGCGCGGGAGGGCGGTGCGGGGTTCCAAGCCTACGGTCGCGGGCCGGTGGCTCAGCCCAGCCGCTCCCCCGGGCGCACCCGCATGCCCCTGGCCCAGTCGGCGGCGGCCATCGGCTTCTTGCCCTGGGGCTGTACCCAGATCAGTTCGACGGCGTGCGAGCCGGTGCCGACGTGGACGCTGCGCTTGCCGATGCCGAGTTCGCCGGGGGCCAGCTCCTGCCGCTCGGGGGCGAGGGCGACCTGGCGGATCTTGAGGCGTTCGCCGCGGAAGACGGTCCAGGCGCCGGGGGCGGGGGTGCAGCCGCGGACCAGGCGGTGCACGCCGAGCGCCGGGTGGTCCCAGTCGACACGGGCGTCGTTCACGGAGAGCTTGGGGGCGAGGGTGACGCCCTCCTCCGGCTGCGGGACGGCGCGCAGGCTGCCGTCCTCGATGCCGTCCATGGTGGCCACCAGCAGGCCGGCGCCGGCGAAGGCGAGGCGGGTGAGCAGATCGCCGCTGGTGTCCTCGGGGCGCACCTCCTCGGTGAGCACGCCGAAGACGGGGCCGGAGTCCAGGCCCTTCTCGATCTGGAAGGTGCTGGCCCCGGTGACCTCGTCACCGGCGATGACCGCGTGCTGGACGGGGGCGGCGCCGCGCCAGGCGGGCAGCAGCGAGAAGTGCAGATTGACCCAGCCGTGCCGGGGAATGGTGAGCACGGACTCCGGCAGCAGGGCGCCGTAGGCGACCACGGGGGCGCAGTCGGGCGCGATGGCCCGCAGCCGGTCCTGGAAGTCCGGGTCGCGCGGCCGCTGCGGGCGCAGGATCTCGATCCCGGCCTCCTCGGCCCGCTGGGCGACGGGGCTGGCGACCAGCCGCCGGCCGCGGCCGGCGGGCGCGTCGGGCCGGGTGACGACGGCGGCGACCTCGTGCCGGTCCGATGCGATCAGGGCGTCCAGGGCCGGGACGGCCACCTCGGGGGTGCCGGCGAAGACGAGCCTCATGGTGCGGGTGTCACCTTCTCGGATGGTGTGGACGGTCCGCCCCGCGGGGCGGGCGGAACCGGGGAAACGGTGCGTCAGTCTACGGTCCGCCCCGGCGTGAACCCCCAGGGCGTGCGGAGCGCAACGCGCCCCTTGGCGGGGGTGATGCGCTCCATCAGCGTGACCCGGGCCACGGGTGAGGCGTTGGTCAAGACAGATTGACCATTCCGACTATCCCTGACGCCGGTTCGAGAGGGTCTTCATGGCCGACCACGCCACCCCTGACGCCCAGGCACGGGCCAGCCTGCACCTGCTGGTCCGGGACATCGAGCGGGTCCGCCGCCAGGTGGACGCGCTGCGCACACTCACCGCACAGCTCGGCAATGTGTACCGACCGCGGCGCACCGGGTCGGCTGCCGGATTCGTCGTGTACGGCCGCGCGCCGGCCCCGACCGTCCGGCTGGCCCAGGAACTGCGCGACAGCGTGGAGACCCTGGTGACCGCGGCCGTCGACTTCGACCGGTCGCTGGGTTTCTCCTGGGACGCGGTGGGTTCGGCGCTCGGTGTCACCAAGCAGGCGGTGCACCGCCGGTACGGCACCCGCAGGACGACGGAGCGGACCACCGCCGTCCGCGAGTCGCTCGCCGCCGCCGCCCCGCCGTCGCCGCAGCAACCGGTGCCCGCGCCGTTCCCGGGGCCGCGCAGCGGCTGAGCTTGCCGAAACGGCAACAGACTTCGCCATGGGCCGGTCGGGGGCGGACCATCTCCGGTGAGACGGAGGTATCCCCATGGCAGAGGAAACACGCCCGGCACAGGAGTACTGGGACGACCGGTACCGGGAGAACGGCCGGTTGTGGAGCGGTATGCCCAGCGCGGCCCTGGTCCGCGAGGTGCACGGGCTGACACCGGGCAGCGCGCTGGAGCTGGGCTGCGGTGAGGGCGCGGACGCGGTGTGGCTGGCCCTCACCGGCTGGCGGGTGACCGCCGTGGACATCTCGGCCGTCGCGCTGGAGCGGGCCCGGGCCCACGCCGCGGAGCGCGGACTGGGCGAGCGGGTGGAGTGGCAGCGGCACGATCTGGCCGTGTCCTTCCCCGAAGGCACCTACGACCTGGTCTGCGCGTTGTTCCTGCACTCCACCGTCGCACTGCCCCGGGAGCGGATCCTGCGCCGGGCCGCGGCGGCGGTGGCCCCCGGCGGGACGCTGCTGGTGGTGGGGCACGCGGGCTGGCCCCGGGGGGTGGAGCACGACCACGAGGACCGTCCGGAGGTGCACTTCCCCACCCCGGCGGAGGTCTTCGCCTCCCTGGAGCTGCCCGAGGGCGCCTGGGAGGTGCGCACCGACGAGGAGTACGAGCGCGTCCGGGTGCTGCCCGACGGCCGGGAGATGCACCACCTGGACAACACCCTGAAGATCCGCCGGCTGCCGCACCCGGCCGGTTAGCCCGGCGGCAGGTCCCTGACGAACAGAATCCCCTGCTGCGCGGCCAGATGTGCCGGGTCGAGGGGGGCGTAGCCGATGTACGGGGACACCCGGGCCGCCGGGCGGGTGTCCCCGCAGGCGGCGGCGAGCCCGGCGGCGTCGGCCAGGTGGTGGGCGTGCGGGAGCGTGTACAGCAGTCCCTCGACGGTGTCCGGTGGCGGGGTGTCCACGCCCCGGTGCCTGAGGGTGCCCAGGGCGGTGGTCACGAAGGCGTACCGCTCCGCCATGTGGGCGTTCAGCAGGGCGCCCGCGCTCCACCAGCGCAGCCGTTCGCCGGCCATCCGCATGCTGCTGGGTTCGCGCTGGAGGTGGGCGTTGTGGGCGTGCACCAGGGCCGGGCCCCGTTCGGCGAGGGCGAGCAGGTTGTCGGCCATCATCCGGTCCCGGAGGGCGACCAGACGGGCCATGCGGGCGGGGCCGGTGTCGGCCATCCAGTAGTGGTAGCGCAGCAGGCCGGTGGCAGTGCGCCCGTACAGCCGGGCCCGGTCCCAGGCGTCGCGGGAGGTGGCCGCGATCAGGTCAGGGGTCCGGGTGTCGAGCAGGGCCACCAGATCGTCGGCGAGCAGCCGCAGTTCGGTGGCCCGCGGGGTGCGGCCCACCGAGTGGGCCGCGTCGCGCATCGCGGCGGGCGCGCTCCACGCGGCGTCCTCGCCGAGCAGGCGGTCGAGGGTGCCGGCCGTGCAGGGCAGCAGCGCGGGGTCCACCCGCTCCGCGAGGTAGGTGTGCAGGGCGGTGAGGGCCGGCCGGGGGCTCGCGGCACCGGTGATCTCCAGGGGGCCGTCGAAGCCGGCGAAGCGCACCCGTTCGGCGGCGGGCCGGTCCTCGTTGTGGGCGCGCATCCAGCGCACGAGGTCGCGGTTGGCGGCCGAGGCGCCGAAGCCGTGGCTGAAGCCGTGCTCCATGACCGCGTCCAGGCTGCCGGTGCCGGTGGTCACGTAGTCGTCGACGAGGAGGCCCGCCAGGCAGTCGCTCTCCAGGGCGATCGTCCGGTAGCCCTCCTCCTCGACGAGTTCCCTGAAGAGCCGGTTGCGCAGGTCGAGCAGCATGTCCTCGCCATGGGTCGGCTCGCCGAGGGCGAGCAGGTGCGGGCGGGCCGGGAACAGCCGCAGCACGGCGGCGGCCCGGAGCGGATGGATCACATCCGTGAGGTCCAATGGCATACCCTCAACGGTATCGCTGAACTGCCGGTGAAGACTTTTCCGCGATAGCCTGCCGCTCATGCCGCAAAAGCTTCAAAGGGAGGAACGGCTGCGCCCGGTCGATCTGGCACGGGCGCACGGTCTTTCCACCCAGGCGATCAGAAACTACGAGGAGGCCGGCATCCTCCCGGCCGCCGAACGCTCCGCGCACGGCTACCGCCGCTACACCCCGCGGCACGCCCGCGCGCTCGCCACCTTCCTGGCCCTCCTGCCCGGGCACGGTCACCGGACGGCCACCGGGATCCTGGCAGCGGTGCACCGGGGGGCGCCCGACGAGGCGTTCGCCCTGATCGACGAGAGCCACCTCCAACTGCTCACCGACCGCAGGACCCTGCGGTCGGTGGAGAGCGCGCTGCGCGATCTGGCCCCGGAGCGGGACCCGGCGGCGCCGCCCGCGGCCCCACGGGGGCGCGCCGGTACCTTCATCGGCCCGCTGGCGGACGAACTCGGCGTCCGGCCGGCCACCCTGCGCGCCTGGGAGCGGGCCGGCCTGCTGCGCCCGCGCCGCGACCCGCGGACCGGGTACCGGGTGTACGACGAGAGCGCCGTGCGCGACGCCCGGCTCACCCATCAACTGCGGCGCGGCGGCTACCCGCTGGAGGGCATCGCCCCGGTGATCGACCAATTGCGCTCGGCGGGCGGCCGGGAACCGCTGGCGGCGGCGCTCCGGGACTGGCACGCCCGGCTGCGCGCCCGCGCCCGGGCCCTGCTCAGCGGCGCGGCGGCGCTGGACGCGTACCTCGAACGGTACGGCTGACCCCGCGGGCGGCCCGCGGAGCCGTCAGCCGATGTCCGGCGGATCGATCCTGACCCGGGCGGGCGGGCCGGCGCGGTGGGTGGCGCGGGTGACCTGCGCCGTCTTCAGCGCCGCCGCCAGCGCTCCGCCGCTGCCCGGCGGCACCCGCACCAGCGCCCGCACCCACACCTCGCCCGGCGGCGGGTCACCCGTTCGGCGCGGCTGGCCGGGTGCGGTCACGGGCAGCGGCACCGGGCCCAGGACCTCGGCGTCCGGGGGCAGGACGGCCGTCTCCAGCAGCCCCTCCACCGCCTCGGGCAGCCCGCTCACCGCCGCCATCCGGGAGACCGGCGGCTGCCCGAGCGCGGCCCGGTCGGCCAGTTCGCGCTCGGCGTGCCCGGCCGGATCCCACCGCACCAGCGCCTGCACCGGCCGCAGGGTGGGCTCGGCCAGCACCACCACCGTGCCGCCCTCCTCCTGCGGCCTGACCAGCGCCGCCGCCGCCAGCCAGCGGCGCAGCGCCTCCTCCCCCGCCCGCAGATCGGGCCGGCCGAGCAGCGCCCAGCCGTC
This sequence comes from Streptomyces sp. NPDC059853, assembly GCF_042731495.1. Classification (NCBI taxonomy): domain Bacteria; kingdom Bacillati; phylum Actinomycetota; class Actinomycetes; order Kitasatosporales; family Streptomycetaceae; genus Streptomyces; species Streptomyces sp. NPDC059853. The sequence continues at coordinate 1,463 of NZ_JBHWJL010000160.1, read as the reverse complement.
CAGCAGCAGCGCCGCGGCGTAGCCGGGCCCCTCGGCGCGCGGTTCGGCCCCGGGGGTGCAGACCACCAGCGCGGGCCGGTCCTGCACCGTCTCCAGGATGTGGTCGCGGCCCGAGGTGCGGACCGGTACCGCGGGGAAGGCCCGGCCCAGTTCCTCGGCCGTGCGCCGCGCCCCGATGACGACGGCCCGCAGCCGGTGGCCCCCGCACTCCGGGCAGTGCCAGGACGGCTCCTCGCGCCCGCACCAGCCGCAGCGCAGTGCGCCGCCGTCCGGCACGGTCAGCGGTCCGTGGCAGTGCCGGCAGCGGGCCGGTTCGCGGCACCGTTCGCAGGCCAGCCGGGGGACGTACCCGCGGCGCGGCACCTGGATCAGGACCGGGCCGCGCTCCAGGGCGTCCCGCAGAGCCTGCCAGGCGAGGGTCGGCAGCCGCGCGGTACGGGCCGCCGCGTCCCTGGCCTCGTCCGTGTCACCGACCGTCCGGATCCGGGGCGCGGTCAGCCGTACGGTCTCCCGGTCGGCGGTCAGCGGGGCGGCGAAGCCGGTCGCCAGCAGCTGGGCCGCCTCCACCGTCTGCGCGTGGCCGCCCAGCAGCAGCCCGGCCCGTTCGTGGGCGGCCCGCAGCAGCAGCACATCACGGGCGTGCGGCTGCGGCGCGTGGTCGTCGGCGTGCGCCTGGTCGCCGTCGTCCCAGATCGCGGCCAGCCCCAGGTCCCGTACCGGGGCGAACATCGCGGCCCGGGTGCCGACCACGCCGCGTACCGCGCCCCGGCTGACCGCGAGCCAGGAGCGGTAGCGCGTCTCGGGGCCCGCGTCGGCGGTGAGCAGGACATGGTGGCCCGGGCCCAGCAGCGCGCCGAGGGCGGCGTCCACCCGGGCGGCCGCGCGGCCGTCCGGCAGGACCGCCAGCGCGCCGCGCCCGGCGGCGAGCGCGGTGGCCAGGGCCCGCGCCAGTTCGTCGGGCCAGCCGGGCCCGGGCAGCGCCGTCCACACCGCGCGCGGTGCCTCGCCCCGGGCCAGCGCCGCCAGAAAGCCGGGACCGTGCGGATAGCGCTCCCAGCCGCCGGGCGCGGGCACGGCGGGCGGGGGCGGGGCGGGGGGCGAGGGCTGCTTCTCGGGGCGGGCGCGGCGGGGCGGCACCGCCAGCTGGACGACGTCGGCGAGCGCCCCGGCGTACCGGTCGGCGACGGCCCGGCACAACCGCAGCAGTGCGGGGCCGAGGACCGGCTCGGTGGAGAGGACCTGGGCGATGGGGGCGAGCGTGCCGGGGAAGTCGCTGGTGGCGCGCCGCTCCACGATGAACCCGTTGATGAGGCCGCCGCCCTCGCGGCGTCCGCCGCGCTCCCCCGCGCCGAACCGTACCCGGACCCGGACGCCCGGTGCCGCCTCGGCGTCCATGGCGGCGGGCACGGCGTAGTCGAAGAAGCGGTCGAGGTGCACCAGCCCCTTGTCGACCAGTACCCGGG
>NZ_JBHWJL010000159.1:0-11364 GCF_042731495.1 Streptomyces sp. NPDC059853 | reverse complement strand
CCACGTCTGATCCGGCAGGACGAGTGATGCGAGACTGACGCGCATGAGTGATCGTCGCCGTGGTGCATCCGGTCGAAGGCGTGCTCCACCTGGTCCAGGGCGATGGTTTCGGTGACGAAGGCATCGAGATCGAGCCGTCCTTGCTGGTAGAGATCGACGAGCATCGGGAAGTCCCGGCTGGGCAGACAGTCCCCGTACCACGAGGACTTGAGCGCCCCGCCCCGCCCGAAGACATCCAGCAGCGGCAGTTCCAGCTGCATCTCCGGGGTCGGGACTCCCACCAGCACCACCGTACCGGCCAGGTCACGGGCGTAGAACGCCTGCCGGTACGTCTCCGGGCGGCCCACCGCCTCGATGACCACGTCCGCGCCGAAGCCGCCGGTCAGCTCGCGGATCGCCTCGACGGGGTCGGTCTCGCGGGAGTTGACGGTGTGGGTGGCGCCCAGCCGCCGGGCGGTGGCCAGCTTCCGGTCGTCGATGTCCACCGCGATGATCCGGGCCGCGCCCGCCAGCCGCGAGCCGGCGACGGCCGCGTCGCCGACGCCGCCGCAGCCGATGACCGCCACGCTGTCGCCGCGCCCGACCCCGCCGGTGTTGATGGCCGCGCCGATCCCGGCCATCACCCCGCAGCCCAGCAGCCCGACGGCGGCGGCCGACGCGTCCGGGTCGACCTTGGTGCACTGGCCGGCCGCGACCAGGGTCTTCTCGGCGAACGCGCCGATCCCGAGCGCGGGTGACAGCTCGGTGCCGTCCTCCAGGGTCATCTTCTGCCGCGCGTTGTGGGTGTCGAAGCAGTACCAGGGCCGGCCGCGGGTGCAGGCCCGGCACTGGCCGCACACCGCCCGCCAGTTGAGGACGACGAAGTCACCGGGGGCGAGGTCCGTGACGCCCTCGCCCACCGACTCCACCGTCCCGGCGGCCTCGTGGCCCAGGAGATAGGGGAACTCCTCACCGATGCCCCCCTCGCGGTAGTGCAGATCGGTGTGACAGACCCCGCACGCCTCGACCTTCACCAGCGCCTCGCCGGGGCCCGGGTCCGGCACGGTGATCGTCTCGACGGTGACGGGGGCGCCTTTCGCCCGGGCGACGACAGCACGAACCTGGTGGGTCATGGGTCTCCTCGTTCGCTACGGATGCCCGGTTTCGGACATCGCCGCACAGCATGGGCGAGCGCCCCGCGGCGGTCAAGGAACCCTCCGGCCCCGCGACCTCCCGGCTTCGTTATCCTTTCGTGACAACCGATGGCCGGGGAACGGGGTCCATGGGGCGTGGACAGCGAAGCAGAGGAGTTCTTCACCGAGTTCTACCCGCGGCTCGCCGGCTGGTGCCGGGGGCTGGTGGACGACGACGCCACCGCGCACGACGTCGCGTCGGAGGCGTTCACCCGCCTGTGGTCGCGCTGGCGCACCGTGGACCGGCCGGAGTCGTATCTCTTCAGCGTCGCCGCCAATCTGGTCAAGGACCACTGGCGCGCACGGGAGCACGAGCGCAGCGCCGTACGCGGGCTGCTCGCCGGGCGCCGGGAGTACGCGCCGGCCGCCGACCAGGGATTCGATCTGCGCAGCCTCGTGGAAGCGCTGCCGAAGCGGCTGCGGGTGCCGGTGCTGCTGTACTACTACGCCGGCCTGCCGGTCAGCGAGATCGCGGCCGTGCTGCACCGGCGCCCGAACACGGTCAAAGGTGATCTGCACCAGGCACGTGAGCGACTGCGCATGGCCTTGAGGGGACTTCATGAGATCAGCACGTGATTCCGACCAGCCGGACGAGCCCTCGGAGATCGCCGCGGCGTTCCGCGCGGCCGACGTCCGGCTCGATCCGCCGCCGGGCCGGTACGAGGACCTGCGGCACCGGGCCGCCGCGCGCCGCCGGCGCCGGGTGATCGCGGTGACGGCGGCCGTCGTGCTGTCGGCGGGCGGGACGACGGTGGTGGCCGCCATGGCGCGCTCGGGCGGCGGGGAGCAGCCGCCGGTGGCCGCCGAACCGCCCGCGGACGACCGGCACACCGCGCCGTCGGACGGTCCCGCCGTCCTGCCCACCGGCGATACGGACCGGGAAGGGGAGCGCGAGCCGGACCAGGACCCGGAGCCGGAGCCGGGCGGCGGCGAGAACGAGCGGGAGAGCCCGCCGGCGTCCGGACCGGCCGACGGGACCACCGGATCGGCGGGGACGGTGTGCGCGGCGGACGCGCTGGAGCTGGCCGTGGAGGACCCCAACGCCGGGGCCGGATCGGTGATGTACACCCTGGTGTTCACCAACACGGGGGACACCACCTGCTCGATGACCGGCTACCCCGGGGTGTCGCTGCTGACCGCCGAGGGCGGCGAGCAGATCGGCGCGCCCGCCGTGCGGGGCCCCGAGGGCGGGGACGCGGAGCGGGTGGAGCTGGCACCCGGCGAGACGGCCCGCGCGGGGCTGCGGCTCGCCCGGGCCGAGAACTATCCGGCACCGGAGTGCGGCCCCGCGCCGGCCGCCGGTCTGCTGGTCTATCCGCCGGACGAGACGGACGCGCTGTTCCTGCCCCAGGAGGGCGTGACCGGCTGCACCGACGACGGCGTCGAACTGCTGTCGGTGACGGTGGTGCGCTGAGGTGGGCGCCCGGTCAGCCCAGGGCCGCCGCCACCTCGGTGCGCAGCCGCGGCAGCATGTCGTGCAGCACCCCGGGGCACAGGGTGGCGTTGAAGTCCTTGTGCCCGTACAGCTGGGTGGGTGCGATGCCGTACTGCTGGCAGGTGTACGCGCACAGGCTGACCAGGACGTCCCACTGGGCCTGCGGCGGGGTGGCCCCGTCGTGGTAGGCCCCCTCGTTGCAGATGCCGATGGCGTCGTAGTTCTGCCCGGAGGTGTGCGCGCCGAGCACCAGGCCGCGCCCGGCGCGCAGGGTGCGCAGGCTCTCGTGCCGGCCCTCGGTGATCCAGCCGCCCCGGCTGACCACGAAGTGGTAGCCGGTGTCCGACCAGCCGTTCTGGTCGATGTGGAGGTCCTGGACCCAGCGGGCGTGGTGGTGGGCCTGGGCGCGGGAGTAGTCCGTGCTGTTGGGGCCGGCCGCGTGGTGGACGATGATCTTGACGGGCCGGTTGTCCAGCACCGAGATGGTGCCGGCCGGCGGGCGGGCGCCCCAGGTGGCCGTGGCATCGATGTCCGGTTCGACCGCCGCCGCCCGGGGGGCGGCGTGCGCGGTGCCGGAGAGGGCCGCGGCGGCGGCGCCGGCCGCGAGGCCGGCCGAGCCGGCCAGCAGCAGGCGGCGGCGCGTGAGATCGGCATCGGACATGGGATCTCCTTCGGGCTGGGCGGGTGGGGGGAGGGGAGGAGAGCACCGGGGGAGCCGGAGGTAGGGGCCGGCTCCCCCGGGCGGGTCCTGCGGGTGGTGCGGGTGGTGCTACCGGGTGTTGTTGGCCAGCGCCAGCAGCCGGTCGCGCGAGCCGTTGAACTGGTCGCGGTCGACGGCGCCGGAGATGCCGCTCACCGAGCCGGAGTCGGTGTACTGCCAGACGGTGTGCACGCTGAAGCCGCCGGGCAGCGTCGGGCTGTTGGCGGTGGTCCAGTGCGCGACCCACAGCGGGCTCTGGCTGGCCATCCCGCTCCAGCTGCCGGTGCAGGTGTTCCACCAGCTGGGCGAGGTGTAGATCACCACGTCACGGCCGGTCCTGGACTTGTACGTGTTGTAGAAGTCCTGGATCCAGTTGCGCATCTGGGTGGTGGACAGCCCGTAGCACTGGGCGCCGTACGGGTTGGACTCGATGTCCAGCACGCCGGGCAGGGTGAGGTTGTCGGCCGACCAGGCTCCGCCGTTGGAGGCGAAGAAGTTGGCCTGGGTCGCCCCGCTGGAGGAGTTCGGCAGCGCGAAGTGGTAGGCGCCCCGGATGACGCCCGCGTAGTAGGCGTTCGGGTAGTTGGTGTTGAAGCTGGGGTCGCGGTACGAGGTGCCCTCGGTGGCCTTCATCCAGGCGAACTGGATGCCGGAGTTGCGCACCGAGGTCCAGTTGATGGACCCCTGCCAGTGGGAGACGTCGATGCCCTGGACGCCGTCGGTGGGGGCGAACGGGACGAACTGCCGTTCGTTCTCCTGCGGGGTGTCGCCGTGGGCCAGCTCGCCGGCGCCCATGAAGGCCTGACCGGGGCTCAGCTCGCCCACCTCCAGGGTGGTCGGCTCACCGGCCGACGCGTCGGCCGCGTCGGCGGCGGTCGCGCTGGTGGCGGTCAGCGGCGCGACGAGCAGGGCGAGGGACGCGGCGAGCACGCCGCTGAGGGTCAGCCGGCGCCGGCGGGATCCGGCGCCGCGGGATCGGATGGACATGTACTACCTCCTGGCACAGAGATGTGGGGTGAGTGCCACAGAGCGAATCAAGCAGTCCGGCGGTCGTGGGGCAGGGCGGCACGCCGGGCCGCCGCGTCGTCGTGTGGGGGGACGGGGTGATGCGTTCCGGTGTCTTGAAGTGTGCGCGCCAACAGTCACGCACACGAACCGGTCACGCGTAAAGGGACTTCGGTACCCGGCCGTGGCCCAGTCCAGTGAAAACGGCGCTGACCTGGTTCAACGGGCGTAGATTCCGGGAACTTTCGCGCGCGGAAAATTGCCGGGGATCGCACACGGGCGCGGACAGTACCGGCCGCCACGGCACAGCGGCCCCGGTGACGCGCTGTCACCGGAGCCGCTGGGGGTACCGCCGGACGGGTCGTCAGCAGCCGCCGCAGTTGTAGTACGTCACGTCCCAGTGGTTGCCCTCACGCGCGTAGATGTTGCCCGAGCCCGAGCGGTACTGGGCGGCGCCGTCGCTCCGGTTGCCGATGTAGGTGAAGCTGTTGGTGATGTAGCTGTTGATGCAGGTGTTCAGCCCGTAGTCCAGCTTGTAGCCGTTCCAGTGGCTGTAGGTGCCGCTCGCGTGCCCGGTCTCCGTACCGCCGGTGATGTTCAGGGCACAGCCACTGGCCCGCTTGAGCGTCTGGGCGCCCTGGGCGGTCTCCAGATTGAGCTGGTCGAACGACGTACAGGTCGACACATTGCGGTTGGAGCAGCCGCCCGAGGAGGACCAGGTGATGCCGACCGCCTGGAACATCGAGGTGGCCTGCGCGTGGGTGATCTTGGTCGCGAACGGCGTGACGTCAGAACCGGCGGACACGGGGGCGGCCGCGGCGGCCGGGGCGGCGGCCAGCGCGGCACCGGTGAGGGCGAGAGCGGCGAGGACGGAACGGATTCTCATGGGGACGTGAACCCTCCTGCTGTGGGGGAGCACCCGATCCGCGGGCGCGGTCACGGGCGCGGGTCATCGGATGGATGTGCAGGTGGTGCCCGGCCATGCTCCCGCAGCTCTCCGCGGGTCCGCCACGCTCCCGGCCCCACTCGGCAGGAAACTGACAGTGCGCCACGGCGGCCTTGCGGCCCCCGCGGTGTTCTTGCCGCCGCCCCGCAGCACGTGACAGCCTGATCCGGCGTCCGCAGCACCGAGGAGCCACCGGGAGAGGCCAGTGACCAGCCGGAAGGAGCCCTCGCCCGACGGCGTCCGCCGCTGGCGCGCCGGACTCTTCGTCCTGTTCGTGATCGTCGGCGTCACCATGTCGTCCTGGATCACCCGCACCCCCGACATCCGGGACGCCATCGGGGCCTCCACCGCCGGTATGGGCCTGGTGATCCTCGGGCTCTCCCTCGGCGCCATGCTCGGGGTGCTCAGCTCGGGCCAGCTGGTCGCCCGGTTCGGCGGCCGGCCCGTCGCCGGCACCGGCATCGCCCTCGTCGTACTCGGCCCGGTCCTGGTCGGCACCGGCGCCGCCACCGGCGCGGCGGGCCTGGTCTTCGCCGGGCTGGTGATCTTCGGCTCCGGCAGCGGGCTGATGGAGATCGCCGTCAACATCGAGGGCGCCGCCGTCGAACGGGCGCTCTCCCGCCCCGTCCTGCCCGCCCTGCACGGCTGCTTCAGCGCCGGCACCGTCGTCGGCGCCGCCGGGGGCATCGCCCTGACCGGCGTCGACTTCGCCGTCTCCTGGCATCTGTGGCTGATCAGCGCGCTGTGCGCGCCCGCCGCCGCCTGGGCGGTGCGGCAGATGCCCCCCGGCACCGGCCGCGAGGGCGCGGACGCCGCCGACGAGCCACGCCTGAGCCGTGCCGAACGGCTCGCCGTCTGGCGCGAACCGCGCACCCTGATGCTCGGCGCCATCGTGCTCGGCATGGCCCTGGCCGAGGGCGCCGCCAACGACTGGCTGCCGCTGATCATGGTGGACGGCTACGACCTCGACGCCACCACCGGTTCGCTCGTCTACACCCTGTTCGCCGCCGCGATGGCCACCGGCCGGTTCGGCGGCGAGTTCGTACTGGCCCGGCTCGGCCGGGTCGTGGTGGTCCGCGGCAGCGCCGTGCTGGCCGCCATCGGCATCCTCGTCGTGGTCGTCGCCCCGCACCCGGCCCTGGCCGCCGTCGCCGTCGTGCTGTGGGGCCTGGGCGCCGCCCTCGGCTTCCCGGTCACCCTCTCCGCCGCGGGCGACAGCCCGCACCACGCCGCCGCCCGGGTCAGCGCCGTGGCCACCATCGCCTATCTGGCCTTCCTCGCCGGGCCGCCCGCCCTCGGACTCCTCGGCGAACACACCGGGCTGCGCCACGCCATGCTGGCCGTCGCCGCCGTGGCCCTGCTGGTCAGCACCCTCGCCTCGGCCGCCCGCCGCCCCGCCGGGACCCCGGGGGCCGCCGCTACCGGGCCGGGGACGGAGCCCGCAGCCGCTCCCGCGCCGCCATCAGCGCGAAACCCAGCAGATTGAGCCCCCGCCAGCGGGCCGGGTCGCGCGCCCCCTCGTCGTCGGCCGCCAGCCCGATGCCCCACACCGGGTCCACCGGGCTCGCCTCCACCAGCACCCGCGACCCGGTGCCCAGCAGATAGGCGCGCAACTCGGGATGGCGGGCGAACTTGTGGACGCTGCCCTCCACCACGATGCCGAACCGCTCGGCCCGCCACCGCTCCTCGTCGAAGCCGCGCACCGCGCGCCCGGCCGGCTTCGCCTCGCGCGGGTGCCGGGCCGCCAGCACCCGGGCGCGGGCCTCCTCGTCCCCGAACAGCCGGGCCTTGCCCGCCATCATCCAGTGCTCGGCGGTGGCGTACTCCTCGCCCGCCACCGTGAACGGCGCGGGCCACCACTGGCTCAGGCACCCGGCCCCCACGCTGCCGTCCCGCTGCGGCCGGTGGCCCCAGAAACACAGATACTTCAGCCGTTCACCGGCCGCCGCGCGTTCCCTCAGCTCCGTGATGTCCATGGGTCTACAGATACAGGCCCGCCGGCTCGCGGGACGGCCCGCCCTCCACGGCCGTGGGACCGGTGCCCCGGCGCAGCGCGTACAGCTCCGCCAGCGTCGCGCCCCCGCGCGGTACGCCCTCCTCCGTGCCCAGCCAGGACACGGCCTCCGGGCGGGTCAGCGGTCCGACCTCGATCCGGGCCAGGCAGCGTCCCGGACGGACCACGGCCGGGTGCAGCCGCTCCAGGTCCTCGTTGGTGGTGATGGCCACCAGCACCCGGCGGCCCTGTCCCAGCAGGCCGTCGGTCAGGTTCAGCAGCCGGGACAGCGCCTGCCCGGTGGCGTCCTTCGCGCCGCCCCGGATCAGTTCGTCGCAGTCCTCCAGGACGAGCAGCCGCCAGCGGTCCCGCCGGGCGGCCCCGTCGCCCGGGGCACCGGCCGGCTCGTGCTCCTCGCCGTAGCTCAGCTCCTGCGCGCCGTCGTCCTCCTCGTCCTCGTCCTCGTCGCCGATGACCACGTCCATCAGATAGCCGACCTCGGAGAACAGCCGCTCCGGGTCGAGGACGCAGTCCACCTGGCACCACGTGCGCCAGGAACGCGCCAGGGTGCGCAGCGCGGAGGTCTTGCCGGTGCCGGGCGGTCCGTGGAGCAGCAGGAGGCGCCCGGCCACATCGGCGGCGGTCACCCCCATGAGGTCGTCCATCGCCCGGGCGACCGGTGCCGAGTACCCGGCGCGTGCGGTCTCCCAGCTCTCCGCCGCGATGGTGCGGGTGGTGCGCACCGCGCCGCGTCCGCCGGGGGAGTAGTGCCAGAAACCCATGCTCACCCGGCCCGGATCGGCGTCCGGCGGCTCCTCGGCACCGGTCACCGTCTGCTTGAGGATCTGCTGCGCGAGTTCATCACTTCCGGCGATCACGGTCACCTGGGCGCCGTACGTCCAGCGGCGCGAACGCAGCATCCAGCCGGGCCCGGTGGCGAGCACCGCGTAGGTGTCGTCACCGCGCACGGTACGCAGGACCTCGGCGCCGTCGGGCAGCAGGAGATGGTGTCTGCGGACCTTCTCCAGCCGGCGGCTGCGCGCGTACGGGAGCCGTCCCGAGGCGAATTCGCTGACCAGCAGCATGTCGACGATGTCGGCGGGCGCGGTGCTGTCGGTGATCGTGACGGGCGGAACGGCCTCCTCGCCGGGTGCGGCGGGCGGGGGACGGTGGGTCATGTCCGCCATGATGACCGGGCCGGGGCGCCGCCGCACCCGGATTTCTGTCGCAAAACAGCTCAAGGGCGATGTTCGTCAACACCCTTGTGGGGAAAGGTGAATCCTGGGACCGGGATACCCACGCGCACTCGGGGGGCGTTAGGGTTACTCTGCCCGGACCGGGTGCCCTCGTACGGGTGGGAGAGTCATGGAGCAGATAACACGCGGCAGGCCCCGAGTGCCTGCGATCGATTGCGGGAGCGGCGCAAGCTCTACGCGCCTGGAACGCCATCTGAGCGTGCTGTCCGGACCTGCCGTGCCGGCGCGCGAGACCGAAGAGGCCACCACGCTGATGCGCGAGCTGACAACGCGGGATCGGCAGTCCGCCAGGAGCACCACCACCCGTGGTGCCCGGGTGCGGCTGTTCACCCCGCTGCGGAGGCTGCGGCGTACGCTCTTCGGCAGTCACGGCTGATACGGAACGTCACGTCCGTACCAGCCGCCTGGTCACTCACGCGTCACTCGGGGGAGGAGTCCACCGATACGGCGAAGGAGAAGCGGTCGCCCCGGTAGTGGATGCGCGCGACATCCACGGTGCGTCCCTTCTCGTCGTACACCACCCCCGTGATGTGCAGGATCGGGCTCAGCAGCGGCACCGCGAGCAGCTGCGAGGTGGTCGGGTCAGCCAGCCGAGCCTGAACCGTGTTGGCGATCCGGCCCACCGTCACTCCCGCGACATCCCGCAGCACCCGGGTCATGGGCCAGCGTTCCAGATCCGCGGGCGTGATGCGCGCGGCGACCTCCGGGTGGAGCAAATTCTCCGCCCAGTTGGCCGCTTCACCGCTCTCCCGGTCATACCGCAGCCGCCGGAAGGCCACCACTTCGGCCAGGCCGGGAAAGTGCGGGGCCACCTCCACCGGGACGGGGACCGGGCCGTGTTCCAGCAAGGTGGTGGTCTCCCCGGACTGCTGGGCGACGATGGCGTCCACCGAGCCGAGCAGCCGCACCGGTGAACCGGGCCGGGCGGCCGGCTCGATGAACGTGCCGCGCCGCCGGTGCCGGCTGATCAGCCCTTCGAGTTCCAGCTCCTTGAGCGCCTGGCGCATGGTGAGCACGGACACCCCGTAGTGCTCGGCCAGTTGCTCCTCGGTGGGCAGCCGCAGCGGTGCCTGCGGCGGGCGGCCGAGTATGGAGGCGCGCAGTGACTGGGACACCTGGTACCACAGGGGCAGTTTGCGGTTCGGTTCGAGCGAATCGGGTGCGAAGACGGTCACGGCGCGCTCCGGGAGTCGGGGCTCAGGCGGTGAAGTGCCGCTGAAGACCCTCCCACACATTGTCGTAACCGTGTTGCGGCCGGTGCTCGTTCACCGCGGCGGGGGTCAGGGTCACCGGCCAGCGGGTCTCGAACATGAAGGCGAGGCCGTCGGCCACCTTGGCCGGCACCAGCTCGGCGGTGCTGGCCCGTTCGAAGGTCTCCCGGTCCGGGCCGTGCGCCGACATCATGTTGTGCAGCGAGCCGCCGCCCGGCACGAAGCCCTCGGCCTTGGCGTCGTAGGCGCCCTCGATCAGCCCCATGTACTCGCTCATCACATTGCGGTGGAAGTACGGCGGCCGGAAGGTGTCCTCGCCCACCAGCCAGCGCGGGGCGAACACCACGAAGTCGACGCCCGCCAGGCCGGGGGTATCCGAGGGGGAGGTCAGCACGGTGAAGATGGACGGGTCGGGGTGGTCGAAGCTGATCGAGCCCATCACATTGAAGCGCCGCAGGTCGTAGCGGTAGGGCACATGGTTGCCGTGCCAGGCCACCACGTCGAGCGGGGAGTGGTCCAAGGTGGTCGCCCACAGGTTGCCGCAGAACTTGGTGACGGCCTCGACCGGACCCTCGATGTCCTCGTACGCGGCGGCCGGCGCCTCGAAGTCGCGGGCGGCGGCCAGCCCGTTGGCACCGATCGGGCCCAGGTCGGGCAGCACGAAGGGCCGGCCGTAGTTCTCGCAGATGTAGCCGCGCGCCGCCTCGCCCGCCGGGAGTTCGACCCGGAACCGCACCCCGCGCGGGATGAGGACGATGTGCCCCGGGCCGGCCCGCAGCACCCCGAACTCGGTGCGCAGCAGCAGCTCGCCGCGTTCGGGCACGATCAGCAGTTCGCCGTCCGCGTCGCTGAACACCCGGTCCGTCATCGAGGTGTTGGCGTGGTACAGGTGCACCGCCATCCCGGTGCGCTGCCGGATGTCGCCGTTGCCGCCCAGGGTCCACAGCCCGGCGACGAAGTCGGTGCCGGCCGGCGGGGCGGGCAGCGGGTCCCAGCGCAGCCGGTTGGGGTCGGGCACGGTGTCGTCGAACGGCGCGCCGCGCAGCGCGCCGTTGCCGATCCGGGTGAACGGGGGGTGGGCCGCCGAGGGCCGGATCCGGTAGAGCCAGGAGCGGCGGTTGGCGGCGCGCGGCTCGGTGAAGGCGCTGCCGCTCAGCTGTTCCGCGTACAGCCCGAGGGGGGCGCGCTGCGGGGAGTTGCGGCCGACCGGCAGGGCGCCGGGGACGGCTTCGCTGCTGTGCTCGTTGCCGAAACCGGTCGGATGGCCGGCTCCGCCGCCGGCCGTCACCGTCGTTCGCTCTCCGCTGCCCATGGCGTGCTCCCGCCCATCGGTCCCGACGATCATTCCTGTGAGTGACCGTAGGAATCGAGGGGTGACAAGTCAACTACCCGGAGGGCCTCGGGTGGTGAAACCTTTGTTCAGAACGCGCCCTCCCCGGTCGGGACCCCGGACCGGGCCAGCAGCCGCGCCACCCGGGGCTGCCCCCGGTAGGGGCGCAGGGACCGCCGCATCTCGCGCAGCGCGCGCTCCGCGTCCCCCGAGCGCAGCCGCTCCCGGCCGGTCACGAAGGCCTCCCAGGCTCCGCACGCCTCCTCCAGATGGCCGGTGCGCAGCAGCAGATGCGCACAGCGCGCCTGGGTGAGGG
>NZ_JBHWJL010000158.1:0-11430 GCF_042731495.1 Streptomyces sp. NPDC059853 | reverse complement strand
GTGCTGGGCCGGGTAGCCGGGGTCGGTGGCCGGGTCGTCCCCGGCGCGCGGCACCGGGAGGGCCCCGGTGTCACCGGATCCGGCCGCCGCCCGGCCGTTCGGCACGGCGCGCTGGACCAGGGCGTGCGCGGTGAGCACCCGGCGGTGCTTGCCGAGCCCGTCGGGCAGGGCGAGGTACGCGAGCCGGACGAGCCGGGGGTAGTGCTCCACCAGCGCGGCCGCCGCCTGCTCGGGGGAGACGCCCGGGGTGGTCTCCGGGCGCCGGTGACTGGTGGGTTTGACGTCGGGGGAAGACAGATCGCTGGAGGACACACCCGGCTGAACGAGCGGGCGGCGCCGAGGACACGCGGGTGTCCGGGGGTGTTCGCCGCTGACCGGACCGGACCCGATCGCTGTCCCCGGCGTCCGGATCCGGCCGCCCGGGCCGCCATGTCCGGTCGCCGGTATGGCCGTTGAGTGTTCTTGCCGGTGTTCGCCCGCCGCTCATACATTCGGGGCCCGGTCGCTGTCCCGGCGGCGTGGCGAGGAGGATCCGGTGAAGGTCACCCCGCAGAAGCAGGCGCGGTTCGGAGTCACCGTCGAGGGGTTCGACCTGTTCTCCGCGGCCGACTCCGATGTCATCGGCCTCAGACGCCATGTCCACCGGGAGAAGATCGTGCTGCTCAGGGGAGGGCGGCTCTCCCTCGCCGCGGGGGCCGAACTGGGCCGCAGGCTCGGCGTGGTGGAGAGCGGGGACGCGCCCCCGTACCGGCGCGGGGGGATCTGCGGCCTCCCCGTCCCCGCCGCGGGCAGCGGCGGCCCGGGCTGGCACGCGGACCACCAGGGCACGCCGAACCCCCCGGCGCTCGCCCTCGTCCACGCGCAGCAGGTGGCGGCGCGGCACCGCGGCACGTACTTCATCGACATGGGCCGCGCCTACGCCCGGCTCCCGGCCGCGCTGCGCCGCGCCGCCGCCCGCACCCGCGCCGTGCACAGCCCGTACCGGCACGGCGCGGTGCGCGGGGCGCCGGGCCGGTCGGCGGCCGGGGCGCGCGGCGTGATCCACCCGACCGTCTTCACCCATCCGGCCACCGGGGAACGCGTCCTCTACCTCAGCGAGGGGTTCACCACCGCGCTGCTCGACGAGGCCGGTACCGTCCTCGGCCCGGAGCTGCTCACCGCCCTGCTGGCCGGCACCGGGCAGCTGGACCCGGCGTACCGGCACGAGAACATCCACCTCCAGTCCCTCGACGAGGGTGAGCTGCTCCTGTGGGACAACCGCAGCCTGGTGCACCGGACCTGGCCGGCACCGCCGCCCGGCGGGGCTCAGCGGCGTTCGAGGTAGGCGAGCACGGCCAGCACCCGCCGGTTGTCGTCGTCGGACACCGGGAGGCCGAGCTTGGCGAAGATGTTGGAGGTGTGCTTGGCGACGGCGCGTTCGGTCACCACCATGCGTTCGGCGATGGCGGCGTTGGAACGGCCCTGCGCCATCAGCTCCATGACCTCCAGTTCGCGCGGGGTGAGCCGCTCCAGCGGGGAGTCCTGGGTGCGCTGGGCGAGGAGCTGCTGGATGACCTGCGGGTCCATGGCCGTGCCGCCGCCGGCCACCCGCCGTACCGCGTCGACGAACTGGTCGGCGTCGAAGACCCGGTCCTTGAGGAGGTAGCCGACCCCGCCGTGCCCGTCCGCCAGCAACTCGCGGGCGTACAGCTGCTCCACGTGCTGGGAGAGGACCAGCACCGGCATGCCGGGCCGGTCCCGGCGGGCCGCCAGCGCGCACTGGAGGCCCTCGTCGGTGAAGGACGGCGGCAGCCGGACGTCGACGACGGCGACGTCCGGCCGCAGTTCGGCCAGCGCGCGGGTGAGGGCGGGGCCGTTGTCGACGGCCGCCGCGATCTCGAAGTCGTGCGCCTGGAGGAGCCGGGTGAGCCCGTCCCTCAGCAGAAAGAGATCTTCGGCGAGAACGACGCGCACCCGGTTACCTGCCTTTTGCTGTCCGTCGGGAGCGGCCCAGCCTACCGGCCGGTGCCCGGTCAGCCGCGCGGCAGCACGGTGCCGAGGACGCCGGTGAGCGCGTACCAGTCGGAGCTGACGACGCTGGCGTGCGCCCCGGCCAGTTCGCCGACGCGGGCCAGCGCCTCGGCCTCGCCCGGGTCGGTCGGGCTGATCGCGGGCGGCACGTCGTGGGCGTTGGTCATCACCAGCAGATAGTTGTGGGCGGCGTACCAGGAGGTGTCGATGGTGCCGTCGGTGTACAGCGGGGCGTGGCCGTCGAAGACGACGAACCACGGGCGGAGCGTGGCGTCCGCGTACCGGCCGGTGCGCGGGTCGCCGGCCTCGGCGTGGTGGACGGCGGGGAAGGCGGCGGCGGTGTCCAGACGCCCGGCCGCGGCCAGGTCGCGCAGGTGGCGGCCGTACTCCTCGTCGGTCCACAGGTTGTCGAAGGGGTTGCCCTCCTCGACGGTGCCGGGGATGAGGTGGAAGAGGAACTTGCCGGCCAGTTCGTCGCGGGTGGGCCAGCCGTCGGCGCGTACGGCGTCGTCCAGGGTGGCGTGTCCGGCGGCGAGTTCGCCGGGGCGGTAGACCGCGTCGCCGAGGACGCGGTTGACGAGCGCGTCGAACTCGGCGGGGCCGCGCCCCAGGTTGGCGGCGAAGCCGTCCTTCATCTCGATCTTGATGAGGATGGGCCGGTGGCCGGGGTTGCCGTCGTGCCAGGCGCGCAGGTCGGCCAGGCAGCCGGCGAAGCCCTGGTTGCGGGGCTTGGTGCGCAGTTCGGCGGGGGAGGAGGCGTTCTCGCAGTTGTTGTCGTTGCCCAGCGGGTTGCTGTGCGAGACGCGCCAGGTGCCGCCGAAGAAGTTGGTCCACACGTCGAGTTCGAGCATGCCGGCGCCGGAGTCGAGGCCGTCGGCGAGGTAGGTGAAGGTGCTCTTCTCGTACGCGTTGTGCACGCCGACCGTGGTGCCGTCGTCGAACGGCAGGGCGCCGTCGGCCGCCGCGGCCGGGGTCTCCTGGGTCTCGGCCGCGCCGGCGGCGGTGTGGGGAACGGTGAGGGCCAGTGCCGTCGCGCTGATGAACAGGAGGTTTCTGATGCCGCGGAGGTTCCGGTTGCGTCGCATACGTCGCCCGCGCTCTCTGTGGGGGAGCAAGTCCCGTTCAGCGTAGGCGAGTTGGTCTACACCTGGATGAGCCGGGGGTGAACGGGTTCCCTCAGCCGCGCGCCACCGGAGGGTCGCAGGGCACCTCGATGGTCACCAGCGTCGGCCCGCCCCGCGGGCTGGACAGCGCCAGCACCCCGTCGAACGGGCCGAGCCGCCGCTCGATGCCCCGCAACCCCGTCCCGCCGTCCAGGGACGCGCCACCGCGCCCGTTGTCGGTCACCGCGATCTTCAGCGTACGGTCCGCGTCGCCGTAGAAGATGTCCAGCCAGATGCGGTCGGCGCCCGAGTGCTTGGCCGCGTTCGTCAGCACCTCGCTCACCGCGAAGTACGCGGCGGTCTCCACCGGCTCGGCCAGCCGCCCCGGCAGCTCCACGTCCACCTCCACCGGGATCCGCATCCGCAGCGCCAGCGCCCTGACCGCGTCCCCCAGACCCCGTTCGGCCAGCACCGGCGGGTGGATGCCGCGCACCAGGTCGCGCAGCTCGGTCAGCGCCTCGGCGGAGGACGCCCGCGCCTGCGCCAGCAGCTCCCTGGCCTGCGCCGGGTCCTTCTCCAGCAGGGCCTCCACCGCGCCCAGGCTCATGCCCATGGCGACCAGCCTGGCCTGCGCCCCGTCGTGCAGGTCCCGCTCGATGCGGCGCAGCTCGGCGGCGGAGCTGTCCACCGCGTCGTGCCGCGTCTCGGTCAGCCGGGCCACCCGCTGGGCGAGCTGCTGCTTGTGGCTGGCCCCGATGAAGACGCGGCACAGCACGAAGTGGACGCGCAGGATGAGCGGGTTGACGAACAGCCCCAGCACGGCCAGGCCGATGCCGGTGACGGCGGCGAGGACGGCGGTGAACCAGGAGTCGACCGGCACGAACGCGAACCAGATCGTGCCGGACGCGTCGACGACCGGCTGCCAGACCCCGGCCAGCAGCACCAGCCCGTACACCCCGTGCAGGAACAGCGCGGGCGCGAACACCAGCACGGTGAAACCGGCCGTCGCGTCCACCAGCAGCCACAGCAGGTCGCGCCAGGTCGCCGGGTCGCGCAGCAGCTGGACCGTCCGGTCGACCTGCCCGGCCAGCCCGTCCCGCTCCTGCGGCGGCGGCCGGTAGGCGGAGCGGATGGTGACCCCCGACCAGTCGTGGGCGAGCCGCCGGCGCTGGTTGGCGTGCGCCCGGGTCAGGCCGATGACCAGCGGGGTGGACAGGAAGCCGAGACCCAGCGGGAGGAAGACCAGCGACAGCACCGAGAAGATGAACAGCAGCAGCGAGCCGATGATCGAGGCGAGCATCAGCAGCAGTGCCCTGGCCGTCGCCAGCAGGGCATCCCGTGCCCGTTCGGTGCTCATGGTGTCCGTGTCCTCCGCCGCAGTGCCGTGGTGGTGCGTGTACGGAGGACAGTCTTCAGCACCGGGCGGGGGCCGGGCACGGGGGCCGCGACCCGGAGCCGTGGTGTATCCAGCTCCACCACGGCTCCCGGGCCGGTGCGCCCCGGTCCGCGTCCGAGCTGCCAGCCGCGGACCGGGGACGTGCGCGGTACGGCACCGCCGCCGGGAGGCCCGGGCGCCGGTGCCGCCGGGCTCAGACCAGGCCGGCCTCGGCGAGCGCGGTGCCGCAGGTGTCGGTGATCAGCCGGGTGACGACGTACGGGTCGACGTTGGCGTTGGGGCGGCGGTCCTCGATGTAGCCCTTCTTGTCCCGCTCCACCTGCCACGGGATGCGGACCGAGGCGCCGCGGTCGGAGACGCCGTAGCTGTACTGGTCCCAGGGGGCGGTCTCGTGCGCGCCGGTGAGCCGGTCCTCGACGCCCACGCCGTAGTTCTTGACGTGCTCCAGCGGCTTGCCGTCCTTGCCCAGGGACTCGCACGCGGCGATGATCGCGTCGTAGTTCTCGCGCATGGCCTTGGTGGAGAAGTTGGTGTGCGCGCCGGCGCCGTTCCAGTCGCCCTTGACCGGCTTGGGGTCCAGGGTGGCGGCGACACCGAAGTCCTCGGCGGTGCGGTAGAGCAGCCAGCGGGCCACCCACAGCTGGTCGGCGACCTCCAGCGGGGACAGCGGGCCGACCTGGAACTCCCACTGGCCGGGCATGACCTCGGCGTTGATGCCGGAGATGCCCAGGCCCGCCTTCAGGCAGTTCTCCAGGTGCGCCTCGACGATGTCGCGGCCGTGGATCTCGTCCACGCCCACACCGCAGTAGTAGCCGCCCTGCGGGGCGGGGAAGCCGCCCTCGGGGAAGCCGAGCGGGCGGGAGCCCTCGAAGAAGGTGTACTCCTGCTCGATGCCGAAGACCGGCTCCTGCGCCGCGAACTTCTCGGCGACCGGGCGCAGCAGGGCGCGGGTGTTGGACACGTGCGGGGTGTCGTCGGTGTTGTAGACCTCGCACAGCACCAGGATGTCGTCACCGCCCCGGATCGGGTCCGGGTAGGAGGCGACGGGCTTGAGGACACGGTCCGAGGCGTGGCCCTCGGCCTGGTTCGTGCTGGAGCCGTCGAAGCCCCAGACCGGGGGCTCGGCGCCGTCGGCGAGGATCTTCGTCTTCGAACGCAGCTTCGCCGTCGGCGAGGTGCCGTCGATCCAGATGTACTCGGCCTTGTAGCTCACGGTCGTGCTCCTTGAGGAGGTCATCGCATCGGCGTGTGGGGGAGTGCGGGATGGTCCATACGCTGTCGCCACCCTCGCCATCCGCGATTTCCGAGCAGTTGCCCGGCTGTTAAGGGGCTGTGAACGGGGTTTGCGGGGAAAGACGCCGTATCAGGAGGTAAGCCGGGCCTTTACTCTGTGTGTCATGTCTCTTCCTCTGCGCATGCGTTTCGGTCTCTTCGGCACCGGCCCGTGGGCCGGCCTGACCCAGGGGCCGGCCCTGGCCGGGCATCCGGGAGTGGATCTGGTGGGGGTGTGGGGCCGCCGGCCGGACGCGGCGCGCGAGCTGGCCGGCCGGCTCGGCACCCGGGCGTACGAGGACGCGGACGCGCTGATCGCCGACTGCGACGCGGTCGCGATCGCCCTGCCGCCGGACGTCCAGGCGCCGCTGGCGGTCCGGGCGGCCCGGGCCGGCCGGCATCTGCTGCTGGACAAACCGGTGGCCACGACCGTTCCGGCGGCCCGCGAGGTGGCGGAGGCGGCGCAGGCGGCCGGGGTGGCGTCGGTGGTCTTCTTCACGCTGCACTTCACACCGGAGTCGGCGGCCTGGCTGGCCGAGCAGGGGGCGAAGGACGGCTGGGTGAACGGCCGCGCCGAATGGTTCGCCGGGATCTTCGCCCCGGGCAGCGACAGCCCGTACGCCTCCTCGGCCTGGCGCCGGGAGCGGGGCGGGCTGTGGGACGTCGGTCCGCACGCCCTGTCGGTCCTGCTGCCGCCGCTGGGCGATGTCACCGGTCTTGACGCGGTCGGCGCCGCCCGGGGCCCGGGGGACATGGTGCACCTGACGCTGCGCCATGTCAGCGGCGCCTCCAGCACGGTCACGGTGAGCCTGGGGGTGCCGCCGCAGGCGTCGTCGATGACGGCGGTGCTGCGCGGCACGCCGGGCATCGTCACCCTGCCGGACCGGGACGACCCCGGCCATGTGGCGGCCTTCGCGGCGGCGGTGGACGCCCTGGAGCGGGCGGCCCGTACCGGTGATCCGCACCCGTGCGACGTGCGGTTCGCGCTGCGGGTGACGGAGATCCTGGCGGCGGCCGAGGAGCGGCTGGACGGCTGACGGGCCGGGCGGTGACCGGCCGGTCCCGGCCGGTGCTCCGAACGGACGCGGGCGGTGGTGACACCTCCTCAGACATGAGATCCGTTAATCATGTCATCGGAAGTGTCAGCGCCCTCCGCTGTGCCGCGCCGGGTCCTGCTCGGCGCCACCGCCTGCGTCAGCCTCCTCGGCCTCAACCGGCTTCTCGCCGCCTGCTCAGGAGCCTCCGCCGGCGCGGGCGCGGCCCCCGGCCCCGCCGCCGCCCCGGCCGCCCCCGCCGCCGACTCCTACCGGCTGCGCCCTTTCACACCCGGCAGCGCCCCCGGGGCCGCCCCGCCCCGGCAGCCGGTACCGGTCCGGTCCGAGGCCGCGCTGACCCTCGACCTCCCCGGCAAGAAGATCGCCCTCACCCTGGACGACGGCCCGCACCCCACCTACACCCCGCAGGTGCTCAAGCTGCTGCGCAAGCACAAGGTCCCCGGCACGTTCTTCGTCATCGGCGAGAACGCCCACTCCCACCCGGACCTGGTGCGCGCCATCGCCGACGAGGGCCATCTCGTCGCCAACCACTCCTGGAGCCACCCGCAGCTGGACACCCTCTCCACCAAGCGGGTCCGCCGGGAGCTGGGCGACACCAGCGACCTCATCCAGGACATCCTCGGCGCCCCGCCGGGTCTCGCCCGCGCCCCGTACGGCGCCTGGGACAAGGACGCGCTCACCGTCTGCGCCGAGCTGGGCATGGAGCCGCTGGGCTGGTCGGTGGACACCAACGACTGGGCCCGGCCCGGCACCTCCACGATCACCGCCTCGGTCCTGGACGGCGCCCACTCCGGAGCCATCGTCCTCACCCACGACGGCGGCGGCGACCGCTCCCAGACGGTCACCGCCCTCGGCCAGGTGCTCCCGAAGCTGCTGGACCGCGGCTACGAGCTGGTCCTGCCCGGCTAGGCCGTCTCTTTCGGATCTTCGCGGGCCGCGCCGCCGGCTACGGCGCCTCGCCGCGTTGCCGAACTGCCCGAAGGACACCACCCTGAGGGCACTCCGGCGCCTTGCGATGCACCGCATCCGACAACGCGGCCTGATCCACGAAGATCCGAAAGAGACGGCCTAGGAGCGCGGTTTGCGGCCCAGCGCCGCCGCCACCTCCTGGACGTTCGCGTAGCTACTGCGGCGCGGCAGGGTCCGCACCTGATCGATCACCTCGTCGGGCGCCTGCTCCTCCAGCAGGGTCCGCAGCAGTTCCGAGCGTTTGGCCGGGAAGACCGCGGGCCGCAGATGCCGCGCCAGCTCGGACCGGAACGCCTCGTCCCGCACCTCGCGGTCGTCCCCCGCACCGGGCGGCGGCCCCGTGCCGTCCACGCCCTCCACCGGTTCCGGATCCCGCCAGGCATCGGTCCGGGTGGGGCGGTCCGCCCGCAGCAGCCCCTTCACCTCGTGCTTGAGCCGGTCGTCCTCATGGGCGCTCAACCGGTTGCTGCCCCGCTCCTGCATCACAGGTCCCTCCTTCGTGCCGGGCCGGGCGGGTACCCGGGGTTTGAGAGCGAAACCAGCGGAAACGCGGGTCGGAGCCGCGATCCCAGAACGGTACTCAACGGGATGAAGAAAATAATCATCCCGATATGCGCCAAATGGGGTAATGGGTACACAATGGGAGCAAGGTCTGTAAATGGACTGAGACAGCGCGGTCACACGAATCCCATAGAAGGAGGCGAGTCGCATGGCCGACGTCTCACACCACAGGGGTACGGACGTCTCCCATCGCAGGGACACAACCATGGCGGACCACCCCGACGCACGTGAGATGCGGGAGCGCTACTCCCGTGTGACAGGTGGCGCGACCGTGCCACTGCTGGACGCCCCGGTGTTCCTCGCCGGGCTGTACCTGGCCATCTCCGGCTGGCTGGTGCCGACCTTCATCGCCGCCCAGCCGCGACTGGGTATTCACAACCTCATCCTCGGAATCGCGGTGGCCGTGCTGGCGCTGGGCTTCGCCCTGGTGCCGGAGCGGATGCACGGCATGGGCCTGGCCCTGTGCGTGATCGGTGCGTGGTCGATCGTTGCGATCTGGACGGTGGGCAGCGGTGCCACCGGAGGCATCATCCTCAGCCAGATCATCGTGGGTGGTGTCATCTTCCTGCTTGGCCTTGCGGCCACAGGAGCGGCACTCGCGATGCGTCACAAGCGCCGCCAGCACTACGACGAGAGGCTGGGGGCCCGGTAAGGAGCCAACACCACGACAACAGAACAGGAAAAACACCGGCGGGCAGCCCCAGAAGGGACTGCCCGCCGGTGCGTGCGGTCACGGGGCGCGGCACACCGCGCCCGGCCAGGTCACACGTCGAAGTACAGCTCGAACTCGTGCGGGTGCGGACGCTGCGCCATCGGCGCGATCTCCTTCTCGCGCTTGAAGTCGATCCACGTCTCGATGACGTCCGAGGTGAAGACGCCACCCGCCTGCAGGTAGTCGTTGTCCTCCTCCAGCGCCTCCAGCACGGCCGGCAGCGAGGTCGGGACCTGGGCCAGCTCCGCGTGCTCCTCGGGGGCCAGCTCGTACAGGTCCTTGTCGACCGGCTCCGGCGGCTCGATCTTGTTCTTCACCCCGTCCAGGCCCGCCAGCAGCAGCGCCGAGAAGGCCAGGTACGGGTTGGAGGACGGGTCAGGGGCGCGGAACTCGACGCGCTTGGCCTTCGGGTTCGACCCGGTGATCGGGATACGCATCGCGGCGGAGCGGTTGCGCTGCGAGTACACCAGGTTGACCGGGGCCTCGAAGCCCGGCACCAGGCGGTGGTACGAGTTCAGCGTCGGGTTGGTGAACGCCAGCAGCGACGGAGCGTGCTTGAGGATGCCGCCGATGTAGTAGCGGGCCATGTCGGACAGGCCCGCGTAGCCCTGCTCGTCGTAGAAGAGCGGGGAGCCGTTGCTCCACAGCGACTGGTGGACGTGCATCCCGGAGCCGTTGTCACCGAAGATCGGCTTGGGCATGAAGGTCGCGGTCTTGCCATTGCGCCAGGCGACGTTCTTGACGATGTACTTGAACAGCATCAGGTCGTCGGCGGCGGCCAGCAGGGTGTTGAACTTGTAGTTGATCTCCGCCTGGCCGGCGGTGCCCACCTCGTGGTGCTGGCGCTCGACCTCCAGGCCGGCCTTCATCAGCTCCAGGGTGATCTCCGCGCGCAGGTCGGCGAAGTGGTCGACCGGCGGGGCCGGGAAGTAGCCGCCCTTGTAGCGGACCTTGTAGCCCCGGTTGCCGCCCTCCTCGATGGCGCCGGTGTTCCAGGCGCCCGCCTCGGAGTCGATGTAGTAGTAGCCCGCGTTCGACCGGGTCTCGAAGCGCACGTCGTCGAAGACGTAGAACTCCGCCTCGGGGCCGAAGTAGGCGGTGTCGGCGATACCGGAGGACGCCAGGTACGCCTCGGCCTTCTTCGCCACGTTCCGCGGGTCGCGGCTGTACGCCTCGCCCGTGATCGGGTCCTGGATGAAGAAGTTGATGTTGATCGTCTTGTCCTTGCGGAACGGGTCCACCCGCGAGGTGGACAGGTCCGGGACAAGCGCCATGTCGGACTCGTGGATGGCCTGGAAGCCGCGGATCGACGAACCGTCGAACATCAGCTGCTCCTCCGGGTCGAAGGCCTCGACCGGGAGCGTGACGTGCTGCATGATGCCGGGCAGGTCGCAGAAGCGGACGTCGATGAATTTGACGTCGTTGTCCGCGATGAACTTCTTGATCTCGTCGGCGTTCTGGAACATCCGATCGTCCTCCTTGCCCCACCCTGCGGGCGGGGGAATGCGCAGCTCGGGGTGCGGGCCCGGGGCACGGACCTGCCGGGCCGACCCTAAGAACCGGCCATTTCTCGGGCATGACCCGGGTGTTTCGCCGATGTTAACCAGCCAGGCGGACCAGTCCCCGGCGACTGGCCGGGACGACGGCGCCCACCGGGAGCCGCCCGGATGTCACCCGGACGGCCGCGCTACCGTGGACGGGTGGACAAAGAGGCGGAGAACACGCTCGACAACCGACAGGTCATCGGATCATGGCTGTCCGGCCCCCGGGCCACCGCCGAGAGCATGGGCGTCGACTTCGGGTACCGGGGCGAGCGCTACGGCCTCCCCGAGCACGGCCCCGGCTCCGTGGCCCCGGTCGGCCGCCGCGTCGCCGCGCTGTGCCTCGACTGGGCGCTGTGCGCACTGATCGCATACGGTCTGCTCGCCGAAAGCCCCAGCTCCCTGGGCAACTGGACCCTGCTGGTCTTCACCGTCACCGGCATCCTCACCGTCGGCACCCTCGGCTCCACCCCCGGCAAACGGCTGCTCGGGCTGCGCGTCGTCCACCTCAGCGGGCAGCGGCTGAGCTTCCCGCGCGCCGCCGCCCGCACCGTCCTGCTCGCGCTGGCCATCCCGGCCCTCATCTGGGACCGCGACACCCGCGGGCTGCACGACCGGCTCACCGACGCCATCCAGATCCGCGTCTAGACGGCCTGCCGCCCGGCGTCGCGCTGCCGCGCGGAGCGGCGGCCCCCGAGGGCTCGCGGGCCCGGGCGGGGCAGCGGCACCCGGCATCCGGCACCCGGGGCCCGGCCGGGGGCGTCAGCGGCCCCCACGCCCCATCAGCACCAGCGGACACACGAGGAGGGCC
>NZ_JBHWJL010000157.1:0-11469 GCF_042731495.1 Streptomyces sp. NPDC059853 | reverse complement strand
CCCGCGGGCACGGACTGGCCCAGCCGGACGAAGCGGACGATCTCCACGACCGCCCGGGCGAACAGCGCCACGGCGACAGCGGTGAGCACCAGCGACACAACGATCGCGGCCAGTTGCATGTCAGCTCCTGTCGGTCTTACTGGGCAGTAACTTGACGGCTTCGTATGAGGGTACCCACTTCACCGGCCCCCGTGGAAACATCCGGTGCGGTGGACGGCGGGCGGGCCCGTCCCGGCCGGCCGCGTCCGGGCGTACGCCGCCGCCGGGCGGGGGTGGGGCGGGACGGCGGACCGGATCATGGCCGATGCCTGCCCCGCGCGGACGATTCCAAGGCCGGTGGGCGCCCCGGGCGGGTGGGCCGACGTGCGGGGTCCCGGCCCGCGTGGTGCGATATGCCCATGATCGTCACTATTGTGGGCGCCGGCAGCATGGCCCGGGGCATCGCCACCCGCGCCCTGGTCGGCGGGCACACCGTACGACTCATCGACCACTCCGCCGAGAAGGCGCGCGCCCTCGCCGACGCACTGCGCCAGGCGCACCCGGCCGGGCACGTGCAGCCCTCCGACGCCATCGGGGTCGAGGACGCCGACATCGTCGTCCTCGCCGTGCCCTACCCCGCCGCGCGCGAGGTGGTCGCCGACTACGGCACCGCGCTCACCGGCTCGGTCGTCGTCGACATCTGCAACCCCGTGGACTTCCGCACCTTCGACGCGCTGCTCACCCCGCCCGGCGTCTCGGCGGCCGAGGAGATCGCCGCCGAGGCCGCGCCGGGCGTGCCGGTGGTCAAGGCGTTCAACACCACCTTCGCCGGCACGCTGCTCGCCGGGGAGGTGGCCGGCCAGCGGCTGGATGTGTTCATCGCCGGTGACGACGAGGGGGCCAAGGCCACCGTCGCCGAACTGGTCTCCTCCGGCGAGCTGCGTCCGCTGGATGTCGGGCCGCTGCGCCGGGCCCGCGAGCTGGAGGGGTTCCAGTTCCTGCTCATGACGGTCCAGGACCGGCTCGGTTTCGACTGGGCCGGCGCGCTCAAGATCATTTCCTAGGGGTGGCGTGAGGGAGACGAGCGACATCACCGCCGCCGGGCCGACCCGGCGCCGCTTCGCGCTGGCCGCCGCCGTCCTGCCGCTGGCGCTGCTGGTGACCTGGGACGGGGTGCACGGCGCCGGGCAGCACGAGGCGGGCGGCGACCGGGCGCGGGACGCCGAGTCCGTGACCCAGGCGGCCATCGCCCGCCCGCCCGGGATCGTCACCCGGGCGGAGTGGGGCGCGGACGAGACGCTGCGGTCGGGGCCGACCACCTACACCGGCGCCGTCAAGGCCGTCTTCGTGCACCACACCGCGCACCCGGACACCTACGACTGCGCCGAGGCGCCCGAGCTGCTGCGCGAGATGTACGCGTACCACGTGGGGCTGCGCGGCTGGGACGACCTCGGCTACAACTTCCTGGTCGACAAGTGCGGCACGATCTACGAGGGCCGCT
Source organism: Streptomyces sp. NPDC059853 (assembly GCF_042731495.1). NCBI lineage: Bacteria > Bacillati > Actinomycetota > Actinomycetes > Kitasatosporales > Streptomycetaceae > Streptomyces > Streptomyces sp. NPDC059853. Next base: position 9,989 of record NZ_JBHWJL010000157.1, on the reverse strand, counting down.
CCGGCGGCCTGGAGCGCAACGCGTACGGGGCGCACACCGAGGGCTTCAACAGCGACACGGTGGGGATCGCGGTGCTCGGCACCTACGACCAGCTGGAGCCGCCCCGCGAGGTGCTGGACGCGATCGCCCGCATCGCCGCCTGGAAGCTGCGCTCCGGGGCGGATCCGCGGGCGCGCACCCAGCTGGTGTCCACGAACGGCGACAGCCGGTTCGAGGAGGGCGCGGCGGTGGAGGTGGAGGTGATCTCCGGGCACCGCGACACCTCGTACACGCACTGTCCCGGCGAGGCGCTATACGCGGCGCTGCCGGCGATCCGTACCGAGGCCGCCCGGCTGCGGTCGGAGGCGGCGCGGGCCGCGACCGGTGGGGCGGGGGCTCCGCAGGCCCCGGCGGAGCCGGAGGAGGAGGCGGTGCGGGAGCCGCGGATGCCGGTCGGTCCCCCTTGAGCGTAAGAATGGGATAAGAGTTGAGCCGGGTTCGCTCAGGTCATTTGACGTCGGTCACCGCCTGCGGCACTCTTGAGTCAGATTCACTCAACAGTGCTGGAGGAAACCGAAATGGCACGAGCGGTCGGCATCGACCTGGGCACGACGAACTCCGTCGTCAGTGTTCTCGAAGGCGGTGAGCCCACCGTCATCACCAACGCCGAGGGCGCCAGGACCACGCCGTCCGTCGTCGCCTTCGCCAAGAACGGTGAGGTGCTCGTCGGCGAGGTCGCCAAGCGGCAGGCCGTCACCAACGTGGACCGGACCATCCGCTCGGTCAAGCGTCACATGGGCACCGACTGGAAGGTGAACCTGGACGGCAAGGACTTCAATCCGCAGCAGATGTCCGCGTTCATCCTCCAGAAGCTGAAGCGGGACGCGGAGGCCTACCTGGGCGAGAAGGTCACCGACGCGGTGATCACCGTCCCGGCGTACTTCAACGACCACGAGCGGCAGGCCACCAAGGAGGCCGGCGAGATCGCGGGCCTGAACGTGCTGCGGATCGTCAACGAGCCGACCGCCGCCGCCCTCGCCTACGGCCTGGAGAAGGACGACCAGACCATCCTGGTCTTCGACCTCGGTGGCGGTACGTTCGACGTCTCGCTGCTGGAGATCGGCGACGGCGTGGTGGAGGTCAAGGCCACCAACGGTGACAACCACCTCGGTGGTGACGACTGGGACCAGCGGGTCGTGGATCACCTGGTGCGCCAGTTCGCCAACGCGCACGGCGTGGACCTCAGCAAGGACAAGATGGCACTCCAGCGGCTGCGCGAGTCCGCCGAGAAGGCCAAGATCGAGCTGTCCTCGTCCACCGAGACGACGATCAACCTGCCCTACATCACGGCGTCCGCCGAGGGCCCGCTGCACATGGACGAGAAGCTCACCCGGGCGCAGTTCCAGCAGCTGACCGCCGACCTGCTGGAGCGCTGCAAGACCCCGTTCCACAACGTCATCAAGGACGCCGGTATCCAGCTGTCCGAGATCGACCACGTGGTGCTCGTCGGTGGCTCCACCCGGATGCCCGCCGTCGCCGAGCTGGTGCGCGAGCTGACCGGTGGCAAGGACGCCAACAAGGGCGTCAACCCGGACGAGGTCGTCGCCATCGGCGCCAGCCTCCAGGCCGGTGTGCTCAAGGGTGAGGTCAAGGACGTCCTGCTGCTGGACGTCACCCCGCTGTCCCTCGGTATCGAGACCAAGGGCGGCATCATGACCAAGCTGATCGAGCGCAACACCACGATCCCGACCAAGCGCTCGGAGATCTTCACCACGGCCGAGGACAACCAGCCGTCCGTGCAGATCCAGGTCTACCAGGGCGAGCGCGAGATCGCGGCGTACAACAAGAAGCTCGGGATGTTCGAGCTGACCGGTCTGCCCCCGGCGCCGCGCGGCGTCCCGCAGATTGAGGTCACCTTCGACATCGACGCCAACGGCATCATGCACGTCTCCGCCAAGGACCTCGGTACCGGCAAGGAGCAGCGGATGACCGTCACCGGTGGCTCCGCGCTGCCGAAGGACGACATCGAGCGCATGATGCGCGACGCCGAGCAGTACGCCGACGAGGACCACCGCCGCCGCGAGGCCGCGGAGACCCGCAACCAGGCCGAGCAACTCGTCTACACCACGGAGAACTTCCTCAAGGAGAACGCCGAGAAGGTTCCCGACGAGGTGAAGACCGAGGTGGAGACCGCGGTCGCCGACCTCAAGGAGAAGCTGAAGGGCGAGGACACCGCGGCCATCCGCGAGGCGTCCGAGAAGGTCGCCGCCACCAGCCAGAAGCTGGGTCAGGCGATGTACGCCGACGCGCAGGGCGCCCAGGCGGCCGGTGCGGGTGCCGGCGCGGGCGCGGGCGCGGCGGGCGGTGCCCAGGGTGGTGCGGCCGGCGGCGACGACGATGTCGTCGACGCCGAGATCGTGGACGACGACAAGCCGAAGGGTGGTGCGGCGTGACCCAGGACCCGCAGGGCTTCGACAAGGAGCCCGAGGTCCCCGACACCGAGGCCGCGCATCCGAACCCGGACGCCGCCCCCGCCGAGCCGGAGCAGCCGGACGGCGGGGCGGCGCAGGGCCCGGGTGAGGGTGCCGGTGCGGGCGCGGGCGGTGACGCCGGGCAGCCCTCGGTCGAGGTGGCGCTGACCGCGCAGCTCGACCAGACCCGCTCGGCGCTGAACGAACGCACCCAGGACCTCCAGCGGCTCCAGGCGGAGTTCCAGAACTACCGCCGCCGGGTGGAGCGTGACCGGGTCGCCGTCAAGGAGATCGCGGTCGCGAACCTGCTCACCGAGTTGCTGCCGGTGCTGGACGACATCGGCCGCGCCCGGGACCACGGCGAACTGGTGGGTGGCTTCAAGCAGGTGGCCGAGTCGCTGGAGACGGTGGCGGCCAAGATGGGCCTGATGCAGTTCGGCAAGGAGGGCGAGCCCTTCGACCCGACGATCCACGAGGCCCTGATGCACAGCTACTCGCCGGATGTCACCGAGACGACGTGCGTGCAGATCCTCCAGCCCGGGTATCGGATCGGCGACCGGACGATCCGCCCCGCGCGGGTCGGCGTCGCCGAGCCGCAGCCGGGCGCCCAGCCCGCGCAGGCGGCGGGTCCGGCCGGGGACGAGGCGAAGCCCGACCAGCAGGAGGACGGCGCCGCGTCCACCGAGCCGGAGAACGGGGCCGGCGGCAGCGGTGCCGCCGGTTCGGACGAGGGCTGAGGCGGAGGGAATGCGGCTGCTGAACGGACCGATCGGGGAGGAGGGATGCCGGGGATGAGCACCAAGGACTTCATCGAGAAGGACTACTACAAGGTCCTCGGTGTCCCGCGCGACGCCACCGAGGCGGAGATCAAGAAGGCGTACCGGAAGCTCGCCCGCGAGAACCATCCGGACGCCAACAAGGGCGACGCCCGCGCCGAGGAGCGGTTCAAGGACGTCTCCGAGGCCTACGACGTGCTCGGCGACGTGAAACGCCGCAAGGAGTACGACGAGGCGCGCGCCCTGTTCGGCGGTGGCGGCTTCCGGCCCGGTCCCGGGGCGGGCGGCCAGCAGTTCAACTTCGACCTGGGTGACCTCTTCGGCGGTACCCCGGGCGGGCCCGGCGGGCCGGGTGGTCCCGGTGGCCCGGCCGGCGGCTTCGGCGGCGGGGGCATCGGCGATGTCTTCGGCGGACTGTTCAACCGGGGCGGCGCGGGGACCCGTACCACCGCGCCGCGCCGGGGGCAGGACGTGGAGTCCGAGGTGACGCTCAGCTTCACCGAGGCGGTCTCGGGCGCCACCGTGCCGCTGCGGATGTCCTCCAGCGCGGCGTGCAAGGCGTGCTCGGGCACCGGCGACAAGAACGGCACCCCCCGGGTGTGCCCGACCTGTGTCGGCACCGGCCAGGTCAGCCGCGGCGGCGGCGGCGGTTTCTCGCTCACCGATCCGTGCGTGGACTGCAAGGGCCGGGGCCTGATCGCCCAGGACCCGTGCTCCGTGTGCCGGGGCAGCGGCCGGGCGACCAGTTCGCGCACCATGCAGGTGCGCATTCCGGCGGGCGTCGGCGACGGGCAGCGCATCCGGCTGCGCGGCAAGGGCGCCCCGGGCGAACGCGGCGGTCCGGCCGGCGATCTGTATGTGGTCGTGCATGTGGACGACCACCCGGTCTTCGGCCGCCGTGGTGACAATCTGACCATTACGGTGCCGGTGAGCTTCACCGAGGCGGCCCTCGGCGGCGAGATCTCGGTGCCCACCCTCGGCGGACCGCCCGTCACGCTGAAGCTCCCGCCCGGCACCCCCGGCGGGCGCACCATGCGCGCCCGGGGCAAGGGCGCGGTGCGCAAGGACGGTTCGCTCGGTGATTTGCTGGTCACGATAGAGGTAGTGGTCCCGCGCGATCTGAGCGAGCCGGCGCGCAAGGCCCTGGAGGAGTACCGAGCGGCAGCCGGGGACGAGGATCCCCGGGCGGCGCTGTTCGAGGCCGCGAAGGGAGAGTGACGAGATGGACGGCTGGAACGCACCAGGAACCGGGTCCCGCTCACCAGGTGGAGGCCGTGGGGCGGGTCCCGGCCCGCTGACCGACGACACCCCGGTGTACGTCATCTCGGTCGCGGCTCAGCTGTCCGGTCTCCACCCGCAGACCCTGCGGCAGTACGACCGGCTCGGCCTGGTCTGCCCGGACCGCACGGCCGGGCGCGGGCGGCGGTACTCCGCGCGCGACATCCAACTGCTGCGCGAGGTGCAGCGGCTGAGCCAGGACGAGGGCATCAACCTCGCCGGGATCAAGCGGATCATCGAGTTGGAACACCAGGTGGCCGTCCTGCGCTCCCAGGTCGCCGAGATGCAGCAGGCGCTGGAGGGCGCGGCGCTGGCGATGCGGCAGCGCGAGGCCCAGGTGCACGCCTCCTACCGGCGCGACCTGGTGCCGTACCAGGACGTCACCCACCAGGGCGCCGTCGTGGTCTGGCGCCCCGAGCGGCGCGGCTGAACCGGCAGCGGTGGGGCCCGGTGCGGATACCGCACCGGGCCCCCGCGCGTGCGGGGGCCGGGGAAAACCCGGGCCGCCCGCCACGAGGGAATGAGAAGCTGCGTTCATGCGAGGGACAGGACCCGGACTCGATTCCGGTGGTGACGGCATACCCCTGCTGGCGCTGCACGGCAGCTTCGGCCGCGGCGCGGTCTTCGCACGGCTCGCCGCCGATCTCGGCCCCGCCTTCCGGGTCATCGCCCCCGACCAGCGCGGCCACGGCCACTGCCCGCCCCGCGCGGGCGGCTTCGGCATCGACCGGTTCGTGGCGGACGCCGAGCGGCTGCTGACCGAACTGGTCCCCGGGCGGCCCGTCGCGGTGCTCGGCCACTCCCTCGGCGGGATCATCGCCTACCACCTGGCCGCCCACCGCCCCGATCTGGTCTCCGCGCTGATCATCGAGGACGTCGGCCCGGTGATGCGGCGGCCGGAGATCGCCCACCCGGTGCTGGACGTACGCGGCTGGCCCGCCAGCGCCCCCACCCGCGAGGCGCTCGCGGCGGCGATCGAGGCGGCCGGCGTACCGGACGTCTCGTACTTCATGGCCAGCGCCGTCCCGGACCCCGGACACGGCGGCTGGCGGCTGCTGTTCGACTGGGACACGATGATGGAGGTGCAGTCCGGCGGCGTCGGCGACTGGTGGCCGGTCTGGCTCGGCTCCCGCTGCCCCGCGCTCGTGCTGCACGGCGAGCACAGCACCCTGCTGCCCGCGCCGCTGGCGCGCGAGATGACCGCGCGGCGCCCCGGCACCCGGCTGCTGGAGTTCCCCGGCACCGGCCACTGGATCCACGACGAGGACCCGGCGGGCACCGCGCGGGCGGTACGGGAGTTCCTGGCATGACCGGACCGGACCCCGCGCTGCTCGCGCTGCACGACGTCGGCCACGCCTACGGGGACACCCCCGTGCTGCGCTCCGTCTCGCTGCGGGTGGCACCGGGGGAGTGCGTGGTGCTGCTGGGCCCGAACGGCTGCGGCAAGTCCACCCTGCTGCGCCTGGCGACCGGGCGGCTGCGGCCGACAGCGGGCGAGGTGCTGTTCGCCGGCCGGCCGGTGGACGAGAACGACCCCGGCACCCGGGCCCGCATCGCCACCGCCCTCGACCCCGCCGCCTACTACCCGGATCTGACGGTGCGCGAGCACCTGATGCTCATCGCCCTCGCCCACGGCGCGGGCGACGCCGCCGAGCAGGCCGTCACCGGGCAACTGGCCGAACACCGGCTGACCGGGCGCGCCGACGCGCTGCCCCGCGAGCTGTCCTCCGGCCAGACCCAGGCGATGCTGCTGGCCGCCGCGCTGGTGAGGCCGCACGACCTGCTGGTCCTGGACGAGCCGGAGCAGCGGCTGGACGCCCGGGCCAGGGCGTCCCTCGGCGCCCGGCTGGCGCAGCGCAAGCGGACGTCCGGAACGGCGATCCTGCTGGCCACCCATGACGCGGCGCTCGCGGCGGAACCGGGCCTGGCGGACCGGCTGGTGGAGTTCGACGACGGCGCGGTGACGGTGCGGCCCCGTGCGGGACGGTAGGCGGGACCTGGCCGGGAGCCCGCAGGACGCGCTGCGTCATCTGTACCGGCTCACCGGCCCCCAGCGGCGGGCCAAACGGCGCGCGGACGCGCTGCTGCTGTACGGAGTCTCGCTGACCGTCGCCTTCTGGCTGGTGCCGTATCTGGTGGACGCCGGACGTACCGCCGCCGCGGGCGCGGGCGGCGGGCTGTGGGTCAACGGCCGGACGGCCGCGCTGCTGGAGGCGCTGCCGGGCGCACTGCCCGCCCTGCTGGCCCTCGCGCTGTACGGCGCGGCGCGCACCGCGGTGTGGCGCGGGCCGGTGCGGCTGCCGGGTGAGGTCGTCAGCTGGCTGCTGCCGACCCCGGTGGACCGGCGCCGGCTGCTGCTGCCGTACTGGTGGGCCGCGGTGGCCCGGGTGGGGGTGACGACGCTGCTCGCCGGTGCGGCGGCCGGGTTCCTGCTGCGGGCGATGGTGCCGGGTGGCGAGGTGGTCTGGGCCCCGGTCGTGGCGGCCGGGGCGTGGGGCGGGCTGCTCACCGGACTGCTGGCGGTGGCGACCGGCACACTCGTCGAACGGTACGAGGCCGCGGTCGCCCGGCACGGCCGGCGGCTGTTCCGCGCGGCGGCGGCCCTGGTGGCCGTGCTGGGTCTGGCGGCGGCAGCGGGGACCGGGCTGCTGTGGAGCGGGCCGTGGGGCTGGGCGGTGGCGCCGCTGGCGGCGGCGCTCGGCCTCGGCGGCGCCTCGTGGTGGCCCCTGGCGGTGCTGGCCGGCTCGGCGGGCACCGGGTGGCTGCTGCTGGTGGCCCATCGCGCGGCGGGCGCGATCCCGGCCGCGGCGCTGCGCACCCGCACGGCGGCCGGGTCGCTGCTGGCCGCCTCGGTGCTGACGGGCAATCTGCGGCAGGCCCGTGCGGTGGTGCGCGACACCGGCCGCCCGCCCGCGCGGCCGGTGCGGCTGCGGCTGCCGGTCCCCCGGCGGCGCGCCCTGCTGGTGCCGTGGCGGGACGCCACCGGACTGCTGCGCACCCCCGGACGGCTGGTGGCGGCTGCGCTGTGGGCGGGGGCCGCGGTGCTGCTGGCCCACGCCGGATGGCCGTCGGCCGCGCTGGTCGCCGCCTACCCGGCGGCCGGGGCGCTCACCGAACCCGCCCGACTGGACAGCGACGACACCCGGCGCGCCGGCCAGCTGCCGTACGCGCCCGGCACGCTGGCCCTGCGGCACGGCGCGGTGCCGGCGCTGCTGCTCGTCGCGGCGCTCGCACCCGGCGGGGTGCTGCTCGCGGCCACCGCCCCCGCACTGGTGGGGGCGGCGCTGGTCAGCTCCTACCGGGGGCAGGTCCCGCCACACGTGATGGTCGGGGTGGAGACTCCGGCCGGGAACACCGGCCCCTTCCAGACCGCGCTGTGGCACGTCCGCGGGCCCCTGGTGACACTGGCCCTGCTGGCCCCGGCGCCGGGGATGCCGCTGTGGGCGGCGCTCCCGTGGGCGCTGGCGGTGGCGGCGGGCACGGCGGGATGGGTGCGCCGCACCGTCCGGTACGCGATCAGCTGAACAGCGCCTCGCACCACTCCCGCTGGTCCTCGGTCAGCCACTCCCGGGCGTCGTCGCAGGAGAACCCGCCCGGCCGTCCGCCGCGGTGCCGCTCGCGCTCGGGACGCTGCCGCTCCTCTTCCTCCGCTCCCGCGGCCCCGCCCTCGCGGGGCGCGGGCACATCAGACCGGCAGAGCCATCCGCTTGGGGGCCAGCGCGGGAACGGCCGGGAGGACGAGGGACACCAGGCAGCCCGCCAGCAGCCAGCCACCCACCACATCGGTGAACCAGTGGACGCCGAGATAGATCCGGCTGAGACCGACCGCCACCGTCCAGCAGCCGGCCAGCGCCACGGCCGCCGTGCGCGGCCAGCCGCGCCGTACCGTGAGCAGCAGCACGGTGATCAGGGTGAACCCGGCCAGCGCGGTGGTCGTGGTGTGACCGGAGGGGAACGACGGACCGTTCACGTGCGTCAGCCAGTCCGGCATCGGCGGCCGGGGGCGGTCGATGCTCCACACCAGCGTGTACCGCAGCAACTGCCCCGTCACGAGCGCCCCCACGCCCGCCAGTGCGCCGATCACCGGCGCTCCGGAACGCCGCCCGGCCAGCGCCCCGGCCAGGGCCATCACCAGGATCGGCACCACCCCCGTCCCGGTATCGGTGACGGCGGTGACCAGCCGGGTGAGCCCCGGGGAGCGGTGATCGAGGAACCAGCCGGTGAGCGCGGTGTCGATCCCGAACGGCTCCCGGCCGTGGAGGAGAACCGCCACCGTCAGCAGCGTGAACAGCGCGCCGGTCACGGCGGCGGTCAGCAATGAGCGGGCCATTGGGGCAGGTTAGGCCCCAGCCGGCCGAACGGCCCGTCACCGCGCGGACCGCGGGGCGGGGAAAGGGGAGCGTCCGGGGGTGGTGTGGGCGCATGGTGGTGTCCTTCCGTCGTGGGCCGGCCGCGCCGGGGCGGGGGTCCCGCTCCACGTCAGGAGGCGGGCGCCGCAGGGACGTTGCTGCCCTCCGTCCCCACTCCTCAGACCACCCGGCACCATCGTCGCGTTACCGGACCGTGACCTCTTCACCCGATCGAGTGGCGCGGCTGGACATGGCACCGCGCCACGCGCAGCGTGTCCGGCATGGACGTCCCCCGCCGGCTGCTGTCCGCCGCCACCGCCGCCGTGCTCACCGTCACCGGGCACGGGCTCACCGCCCCCGCCGCGCTGGCCTCCGAGCCGTGGGCGGACGGCGCGCTCGGCACGGTCGGCAAGATCCTCTGGGAGCTGGACGACAGCGGCCGGCTCGGGGTGTGTTCCGGCGCCGTCGTGGACGCGCCGGGCGGCAGCGTCGTCGCCACCGCCGCGCACTGCGTCAGCGCGCCGGACCGGCCGCAGCCGCCCGCCGAGGTGTGGTTCGTCCCCGCCTACGACCACGGTCTGGGGACCTATCGGGAGGACGGCTGGCGGGTCCTGTCCTTCCACACCCCCGCCGCGTGGCAGCCACGGGAAGGCGGGGACATCGCCGAACTGCTGCCCCACGACTACGCGTTCCTGACGGTGGAGCGGAAGGCGGGGCGCACCCTCCAGCAGACGCACGGCGCGAACACGCTGGCGTTCGCGCCGGTGCCGGCCGGTGAGGACGTGGCCGTGCTCGGCTACCCGGCGGCGGCCCCGTACGACGGTGAGTCGCTGCGGTCCTGCTCGGGCCCGACCCAGGTGCTCGACGGCCCGGACGCGCCGCCCGCCAACGCGGGCGGGCTGCTGCTGGAGGACTGCGACCTCACCGAGGGCACCAGCGGCGGCCCCTGGCTCCAGGGGTACGACCCCGCCACCGGCACCGGCACGGTGGTGGCGGTGATGTCGGCGGGCACCGGCACCGGCACGGTGGTCGGCCGCCCCTTCCCGCCGGAGGCCGAGGACCTGCTGGCGGCCGCGGTGGCGGCGACGCCCTAGCGCGACCGGTCCGGGACGCCGTGCACGGCGGCGTACTCTCCG
>NZ_JBHWJL010000156.1:0-11480 GCF_042731495.1 Streptomyces sp. NPDC059853 | reverse complement strand
GCTGTTTCTTTTCGACTCGGCCCGGGCGGGGGGGGGGCCAACCCCCCCCCCCCCCCCCCCCCGGGGCGCCCCCCCATAGTTAAACCCCCCCCCCCCCCCCCTCCGCTGTGCGGGGCCCCGGTGGGGCGTTCCGACTGCGCTCCGTAGCGGACGAACCGGCGATCGACCGATGTGATTTACACCACGGGCGTGTCCGTGAGGTGGACAGCGCGTGTCGGCCGGACGGTGATCCCGGTCGGCGGCCGGTCCGGTCCCGCGGCGGAACGCGATCCGGTCGGCGGTGCCGGCCGGGTGCGTGCCCGCCCCGGTACGCGATCGCCTCCGGTACGGGCCCGGTGCCGTCCGCCCCGTCCCGTATCCGTCCCCGCGCCGGAGGTTTCACCCGCACGAGCGGCCCCGCCCCGGTGCGCCACGGACCGCGCCGCCGTCCACCGGGCGCCGCGCCGGGCCGCGGCCCTGGCGGCCGGCCCGCGCGGCACCGATGATGACGGGCATGGACAGCGGACAACCGCGGTACCGGAACCCGGCGGCGCGCAACTGGCGCTGCGCTCCGGCACCGGTGGCGCGGGTCCGCGCCTTCCACCGGGGCCTGCCGGGCTACCGGGAGACGCCGCTGGTGGACCTGGGCGGCGGGGTGTCCGTCAAGGACGAGTCCCGGCGGATGGGCCTGGGCGCGTTCAAGGTGCTGGGCGCCTCCTGGGCGTTGCACCGGGCGGGCGGTGCCCCCGAGCGGCTGGTGACGGCGACGGACGGCAACCACGGCCGGGCGGTGGCCCGGCTGGGGCGGCTGCGCGGCGTCCCGGTGGAGGTGTACGTGCCGCGCGGGGTCCGTCCGGCCGCCGTCGCCGCCATCGCCGCCGAGGGGGCCCGCGTGGTCCGGGTGGACGGCGACTACGACGCGGCGGTCGCCCGCGCGAGGGCGGCCGGCCCGCTGCTGGTGCAGGACACCGCGTGGCCCGGGTACGAGGAGATCCCCGGCTGGATCGTGGAGGGCTACGCCACGCTGTTCTCCGAGATCGATGAGCAACTGGCGGCGGCGGGGGCGGCCCCGGCCGGTCTGGTGGTGGTCCCGGCCGGCGTCGGCTCACTGGCCCAGGCGGCCGTCACCCACTACCGCTCCGGGCCCGCCACCGGCCCGCGCCCGGCGCTGCTCGCCGTGGAGCCGGACAGCGCCGCCTGCGTCCTCGCCTCGCTCGCCGCCGGGGAGCCCGTGACGGTGCGCACCGGGACGACGGCGATGGCCGGTCTCAACTGCGGCACGCCCTCGTCCCTGGCCTGGCCGTATCTGCGGGGCGGGCTGGACGCGGCGGTCACGGTGACCGACGCGCGGGCCGCGGTGGCGGCGCGGGAGCTCGCGGGTCACGGCATCGACGCCGGCCCGTGCGGCGCGGCGTCCCTCGCGGCCTGGCGCGCGGCCCCCGAGGTGGCGGGCCGGGGGTCGGTGGTCCTGCTGAACACCGAGGGGACCCTCACCCGTACAGCCAATGGTATGTAAATCCTAGAGTCGCTTCGTGCGTTCAACGCCGTGTGTTTTACGTGCTTTCCCTTTTGTTTTCTGTCATGGTTTTCACCGCCTGTCAGAAGATGGCTTGGGAAGGTGGGTCATGCGCTTTTCTGTGGGGTTCGGGAAACGTGCGGCAGTCTGTGTGCTGTCCGCGTTCCTGCTGTCCATCGGGGTGTCCCAGCACACCGCCGTTCCCGCGCCGTCCGATCGCGGGGAATCCGAATCCGTACCGTTCACCGAGCGGTACCGAGCCGTCCAGCACGGCGGTATCGCCCGGGCCGCCAATTCCGTCATCACCTGCGGGGAAGCGGTCATCATCACCGCCCCCGCCTGCGCCGACGTGCAGCGCAACGGTGCGGGCGGGCGCAGCGGACAGTACGAGATGACGTACATCGACATCGATTCCGACCGCAACACCTACAACTCCTCCAGCGCCGAACTGCGGCTTCCCGAAGGCTCCCGGGTGAGTTACGCCCGGCTGTACTGGGGCGCCAATCTGCGGGTCGGCGAACAGAAGGACCCCGCCGACAACGACCGGGTCCTGATCGCCGAACCCGGCGGAAACTACAAGGAAATCCGCGCCGATACGGTCGTCGGCCACCGCGACGCCGGAACCCACCAGGGGTTCTCCGCCTCCGCCGATATCACCGAACTCGTGCGCTGGTCCGAGCCGGGCGCCTGGACCGTCGCCCAGCTCAATGTCGCCATGGGCAACTCGGACATGGGCGCCTGGGGCGGCTGGACCCTGGTCGTCGCCTACGAGAACCCGGCCGAACCGCTGCGCGAACTCGTCCTGTGGGACGGCTTCGCGTCGGTCGACGGACCGTCCCAGGACGTCGTGATCACCCTGGACGGCCTGGCGGTTACCCCGGGAGCCCAGGGCAGCGTCGGCGTCGTCGGCTACCACGGGGAGCGCACCGCCAACGGGCACGGGCTCACCGTCCGGGACACCGGCGGCGGCGGCGCGGTCGTGCGGCACCGGGCACTGGATTCGACCATCGCCGACCACGGGCGCCCGGTCACCGCACGTGACCCGGCGCACCTCAACACCCTCGGCTACGACTCCAACATCCTGGACATCCGGCAGGCCCTGACCGCGGGACCCGGCGAACTCGAACTGCGCTTCTCGGGCGGATCGCGTCCGTACCAGCTCGGCGCGGTGTTCCTCCAGGCCGACGCCGCGGCACGCGAGTGAGGCGGGACGCGATGACGAGGGTGACGACGGTTCTGCACATCGCGCAGCCCACCGAGGGGGGCGTCGCCCGGGTCGTGACCGACCTGGTGCGCGCCCAGACCGCGGACGGGATCCGCACCGCGCTGCTGTGCCCGCCCACCGGCCCGCTGAGCACGGCGGCCCGCGCGGCCGGCGCGCGGGTCAGGGACTGGGTCGCCGGGCGCGAACCGGGCCCGAACCTCGCCTGGGAGGCGGCGTTCGTGGCCCGCGCGGTGCGCGGACTGCGCCCCGACGTGGTGCATCTGCACAGCTCCAAGGCCGGCTTGGCGGGCCGGCTCGCGGTCCGTGGCCGGATCCCCACGGTGTTCCAGCCGCACGCCTGGTCCTTCGAGGCCGCGGAAGGGACGGCACGGCAGCTCGCGGTGCGCTGGGAGCGGTTCGGGACGCGCTGGGCGGACCGGGTGCTGTGCGTGAGCGAGGCGGAACGCGAACGGGGAGTGCGCGCCGGGATCACGGCGCCGTGGGCGGTCATCCGCAACGGCATCGACCTGGAACGGTTCGCGGCGGCCGGAGAGGTCGAGCGGCGTCAGGCGCGGGCGGCGCTCGCGGCGGTGCACGGGGTGCCGCAGCGGGCGCCGCTGGTGGTGTGCGTGGGACGGCTGTGCCGGCAGAAGGGCCAGGACCTGCTGCTCGCGGCGTGGCGCCGGGTGGCCGAACGGGTACCCGGCGCACGGCTGGTGCTGGTCGGCGACGGCCCGGAGCGGGCCCGGCTGACGGCGGCGGCCGACCCCCGGCAGGTGCTGTTCGCCGGGCACAGCGAGGACCCGGTGCCCTGGTACACGGCCGCCGACCTGGTGGTCCAGCCCTCGCGCTGGGAAGGCATGGCGCTGGCGCCGCTGGAGGCGATGGCCGTGGGCCGCGCGGTACTGCTGAGCGATGTGGGCGGGGCACGGGAGAGCCTGGCACCGGGTCAGGCCGCCGAATGCCTGGTCCCGGCGGGCGACGTGGCCGCGCTGGCACGGGCCCTGACGGCGCTGCTGACGGCGCCCGACCGCCGCCGCGCGCTGGCGCGCGCGGCGCAGGAGCACGCCAGGACCGGGTTCGACCTGCACGCGACGGCGGCGGCGTACCGGGACCTGTACGAGACGGTGCGGAGCCGGTCCCGCGGCGAGGGGCACGGCCCTGCGGGCGGTTCCGGTTCCGGCTCGGGCGGCGGCGTCCGGGGCGCGCTGCGGAGTGTGGTGCGGGGCGGAACACGCCCCGCGGGCGGTGGCGGCGGCTGTGGTGCGGAGCACCGGGACCGGCCGGCGATCCGCCGGCCCGGCACCACCGCCCCCCACGGCCCGGCGGCCCCCCGCGAGGCGGCGGACGCGGCGGGCGGGGCGCGGAGCGGGGCGACGGAGCCGGTGGCCCGGGGCGCCGGGGGCGCTCTGGGTGCCCGTGCCGCGCACGGGGGTCCGGCTGTCCGGAGCGCCGCGAGCGGCGGTCGGACGGTGGCCAGTGGTGCGTCGGGCCTGGCGGCCGAGCGGACCGATCCGGCCAACCGGTCCGAGGGCCGGGTGGCGACCGGAGGCTCGTCGTCGGTGTCGGCCTTCGGTGAGCCGGGGTCGGAGGGTAGGCGGGCCGATGAGGCTGTCCGGGCCGAGAGCCGGGCGGTGACGACTGGGGAGATGTCACAGGTGTCGGCCGGTGGCGAGCCGGGCTCGGCGACGGCCCGGGTCGATGAGGCTGTCCGGGCCGAGAGCCGGGCGGTGACTGCGGAGATGTCACAGGTGCTGGCCGGTGGCGAGCCGGGCCGGGCGGCGGCGGGGGTCGATGAGGGTGTCCGGCCCGAGAGTTGGGCGGTGACCGGCGAGACGTCACGGGTGCCGACTGATGGCGAGCCCGCACCGGCGGCGGGATGGGCCGGTCCAGCTCTCCAACCCGGGGGCCGGGCGGCGGCGAGCCCGCCGCAGGCGCCGGTGGGCGGCGAGCCGCGCACGGCGACCGGCGAGACAGCCCGGAGCACCAGTACGAAGGTGGCCGTGGAGGACGAGCCCGGCCAGGTGGCCGGTCCGGCAGCCCAGGCTGCCCGGGCCGGGAGCCGGTCGGCTGCTGAGGTCGGGTCACCGGTGTCCGCCACCGATGAGCCGCGACCGGCGGCTGGACAGGTCGATCCGGCTGCCCGGTCCGAGGGCCGGTCGGTGACCGGAGGCACGCCTCCGGTATCGGCGGGCGATGAGCCGCGACGGCTGGCCGGGCCGACCAGCACGGCGGTGCCCGCGCTGCCGACGCATCACGGATTCGTGAGCTGCCCTCTGACCGTGGGATCACCCGACGCAACGGGCACGGCCCGGTCGGCGACGGCGGTGGGCGGGGGCGGGCATGTCCACGGATAGCGTCAGCGCACCCGAGACCGCCACCCGGGTCTGCACCCCGCCCCCCGCCCGTCCGACGGGCGCCAGCGCGGGGCCCTCGGCCGCCCCGGGCACAGCGGTGGGAAGAACAGCACCCCCGCCTTCGCCGGGGCAGACGGCAGCCGTGCCACCGGGGGCCCCGACCGGGACGGACTCCGCCGTGTCCTTCACCGCGATGGCGCCCGTGCCTTCGGCGGGGACGGCGGCGGCCCCCGGGCTGGCGGCGTCGGTTCCCGCGTCCGCACCCGTGGCACCCGTGGGCTCGGCGGGCAGGACCGCCGCCGCCCCTGTGTCTCCGGCGGGGGATGCCGCGCCCGGCGCCCCCGCACAACCTTCCGCCCCGGCCGCGTCGTCGGCGCCCGCGCCTTCGGCGGGTCATACGGCGTCGGTGGCGTCGGCACCACCAGGGGCATCGCCAGGCGGGACAGCGCCCACCCCCGCGCCTGCGGCGGGTCGGGACGGACCGATGGCTCCGGGCGCCCCGACGAGAGGGGCCGCGCCCGGCCTCCACACGAACCGTTCCGCTCCTGCGGCGTCGGAAGCCCCCGTGGCGTTGGGGCGGAGGGTGGTGGGGCCCGCGCCTTCGGCGGGGCACCGTGCGACGGCAGCGTCGGTGACGTCGGCCGGAACGATGATCACTGTGCCCCCGGCCGGGTCGGCCACCTCCACGGCGCCCGTGGCCTCGGCGCGGACCGCGCCCGCGTCCCCACGGCGGCACGCCACGTCCGCAGCCCCGATCGGCCTGTCCGTCCCCGGTGCTCCGGTGGGAGGGCCGGCGTCGGCTGCCTCCGCCCCGGTCACCCCGGCCGTACCGGTGGAAGGGCCGGCCCCAGCCGCAGCCGCGTCGGCGGCCCGGGCCACCACCGCAACGCCGTCCGTCCTCGGTGCGTTGGCGGGGAGACACGCTCCGGTGGGAGCGTCCGCATCGGCTGCGTCGGCGGCCCCGGCCGCGCCACGGGTACGGGGGGCCGCGCCTGCCGACCCCGTGGCCGCCGCCACCGCCACCGCCCCGCCCGCAGGCCCCACCACCCCCGTCGTTCTGCCGGCCCCCGCCGGCCGTCCGCCCGTTGACCCCGCCACCGTCCGGCGCCGGGGGTGGCGGCCCGGGGCTGCCGGGTTGCTGTGTGGTGCGGACTTCCTCGCCGTCGTCCTGCTCGCCGTGCTCGGGGGCGGCGGCGTCCTGCACGGGCTCACCGTCCTCACCGTCCTCCTCGCCCTCAACGCCTGGGCCGGCCTGTACCGCCCCACCCCCATGGCCGCCGCCCTCGACGAACTGCCCCGGCTCGCCGGGCACGGTCTGCTGGGCTGGCTGCTGAGCGGCGGCGGTCCCGTGTTCCTCCTCGTCCCGCTGTTCGCCGCCGCCGGGCGCGGCGCCGTGTACCAGCTGCGCCGCGCCGCCCTGCGCGACCGCCCCCGCCGCACCCTGGTGGTCGGCACCGGCACCGCCGCCCGGCGCGTCGCGGCGCTGCTCGCCGAGCATCCCGAGTACGGCATGCGTCCCACCGGCCCCGTCGACCCGGACCGGCTCGACGCCGCCCTCGGCGGCGTCCGCACGGTCGTCTTCACCCGCGCCCAGGAGGACACCGCCCCGCTGCGCCGCTGCTGGGAACGCGGCGTCACGGTCTGGCTGGTGGACCCCGAACCACCCCTGTGGTTCCCGGCCCCCGCCACCCATCTGTGGGGGTACACCTGCCGCCGGCTCGACCCGCCCGAACGCCGCCCGCCCGGCGCCGACCTGCTGAAACGGGCGTTCGACATCACCGGTTCCGGGCTCGCGCTGCTTCTCGCCGCGCCCCTCCTCGGCGGCTGCGCGCTCGCCGTCCGGCTGGCCGACGGTCCCGGCGTCCTCTTCCGCCAGGAACGGATCGGCAAGGACGGCAAGCCGTTCACCATGCTCAAGTTCCGGACCCTGCGCCCCGACACCGAGCAGGAGGCCGCCACCCGCTGGACCGTCGCGGGCGACCACCGCATGAGCCCGGTCGGCCGGCTGCTGCGGCGTACCTCGCTCGACGAACTGCCCCAGCTGTGGAACGTGCTGCGCGGCGACATGAGCCTGGTCGGCCCGCGCCCCGAACGCCCCTACTTCGTGGACGAGTTCAGCCGCACGTACCCCGGCTACGCCGACCGTCACCGGATGCCGGTCGGGCTCACCGGCCTCGCCCAGGTCAGCGGGCTGCGCGGGGACACCTCCATCGAGGACCGCACCCGGTTCGACAACCTGTACATCGAGACCTGGTCGCTGTGGGCGGACGTGCGCATCATGCTGCGCACCACCGCCTCCTGCTTCCGTCTCGGAGGGAGCTGAGCGTGGCTCTCGCTCTCCCGGCCCGGGCCGTACGGTCCGTACGGACCGCCGGTTCGCACGGCACCGTCCTGCTCGCCGTGCTGCCCGTCGCGCTGCTCGCGCTGCCGGTCACCACCCGCGTCACCCCCGCCGACGCCGCCTCGCTCGCCCTGGTCGCGGCGTGCGCGGTGGTGCTCGTCCGGCGCTGGGCCGCCGTGCCCCGGCTCGGCGCGGGGGCGGCGGCGGTGCTCGGCGTCCCGGCGGTGGCGTTCGCGGTCGTCACCGTCACCGCCCCGGATCCGGTGGCGGCGCTGCCGGGGTTCCTGCGGTACCTCCAGGTGTTCGTCCTGGTGCCGCTGGCCCTGGTGCTGCTGCTGCGCTCGCGCCGTGACGTGCGGCTGGTGGCGGTCGCCGTGGTCGGGCTGGCGCTGGTGCAGGGCGCGGTCGGGGTGGTGCAGTACGCCACCGGCACCGGCGCCTCGTACATGGGCGAGAACGTGCGGGCCGTGGGCACGTTCGGTCCGCTGAACGTGATGGGCATGGCCACCGTGGTCGCGTACGGGATCATCGCCGCGCTCTGTCTGGGCCTGGCCCCGCCGCCCGGCGCGCCGCGCTGGTGGCGGCCGGTGGCGCTGGGCTGCGCGGGCGCGCTGTGCGTGCCGCTGGCGGTGTCGTTCAGCCGGGGCGCGTGGCTGGCGACGGGCGCCGCCGTGGGCGCGGTGCTGCTCATCGCCGGGTGGCGCAGGGCCCGCCGTACCCTCGCGCTGCTGCTGTGCGGCGGCGCGCTGCTGGTGGGCGGGGCGGCGCTGGTCTCGGACGCGGTCGCGGACCGGCTCACCAGCATCGGGCAGGTGACCGGCACGCCCGACCAGTCCGTCATCGACCGGTACGCGATGTGGGACGCGGCGCTGGGGATGTGGCGGCAGGAGCCGTGGACGGGGGTCGGGCCGAGGGGTTTCGCCGAGTACCGCGACACGCACGCCTCGCTGGCCCTGTCGGCGGGCAGCGACACGGCGGGGGCGGGCGCGGAGTTCCAGGTGCAGGAACTGCTGTCGCCGCACAACATGTACCTGCTGCTGCTGAGCGAGCAGGGGCTGCTGGGCGCGGCGGCCGTGGTGGGCGGCTGGGCGGCGCTGCTGCTCGGCGCGGTGCTGCGGCTGCGGCGCTGCGGCCCGGTGGACGGGGGGCTGCTGGCCACGGGGCTGATGGTGTGGCTGACCGTCAACTTCCTGTACGCGGACATCGGCGGACCGACGACGGTGCTGACGGCGGTGGCGTTCGGCCTGGTGGCGTGGTGGGCGCTGGCTCCGGCGGCGCTCCGTCCCGAGCCCCCGGCCCGTCCCGAGCCGGTGTCCGGCCGGACGGGGCGGACGGGGCGGACGGGGCGGACGCCATGAGCGGTACGGCGGAGGTACGGGAGCCGGAAGGTGCGGCACGGCAGGAGCCGGGCCGGGACCGGGGGCAGCGGTTCGTCGCGCGCGCGGCCGGGCTGACGGCCGTCCTCGCGGCGGGCGGAGCGCTGTTCGGGCTGCTGCGCGACCAGATGATCGCACGGCTGTTCGGGGCTGACGGCGCGACGGACGCCTTTCTCGTCTCCTGGACCATCCCGGAGTTCGCCTCGACCCTGCTGATCGAGGAGGCCATGGCCCTGGTGCTGGTCCCGGCGTTCAGCGTCGCCCTCGCCCGGGGCACCACCGACCCCGACGCCGTCCGCCGGCTCCTCGCCGGTTCCCTGCCGCGCGTCCTGCTCGGCCTCGCCGCCGCCGCCGCGCTGGCCGCGCTCGCCGCCCCGCTGCTGGTACGGCTGCTCGCGCCCGGCCTCGCCGACCCGGCCCTCGCCGTCGACTGCACCCGGCTGACCGCCGTCACCGTGCTCACCTTCGGCATCGCCGGCTACTTCAGCGCCGCCCTGCGCGCCCACCGCCGCTACCTGGCACCGGCCGCCATCTACATCGGCTACAACATCGGGATCATCGCCACCGCGCTGGCCCTGCACAGCAGGTTCGGGGTGCGCGCCGCCGCCCTCGGGGTCGCCGTGGGCGGGGTCCTGATGGTGCTGCTCCAACTCCCGTTCTTCCTGCGCACCCTCCCCGTCCGGGCCGCCTGGGCCGACTGGCGCTCCGCCCGGCGCGCGGCCGCCGACGGCACCCGCCGCCCGTACGTCCTGGGTGTCACCGTCGCGCTCGTCGCGCCGATCGTGCTGTTCGCCCTCAGCCGGCAGGCCCAGGTCCTGGTGGAACGTTTCCTCGCTTCCTCCCTCACCCCCGGCGCCATCTCGCACCTCAACTACGCCCAGAAAGTCGGCCAGATCCCCATGGTGCTGGCGCTCATGATCCCCACCGTCACCCTGCCGCTCGTCGCCCGCGCGCTGGCCGAAGGCGACACGGAGGGGGCCCGGCGCCGGGTGGAACGCGATCTGCTGCTGGTCGGCATCGTGGCGGCCCTGGGCGCCGCGTACCTCATCGCCTGCGCCCCCCAGCTCGTCGAAGTCCTCTTCCAGCGCGGCGAGTTCACCGCCGAGTCGACGGCCGCCACCGCCGCCGTGATGCGCGTGTACGCGCTCGGACTGCTCGGCCACACCCTGGTCGGCGCGCTGATCAGGCCGTTCTTCTCCGCCGCCCGCCCCGTCTGGTTCCCGCTGGCCGCCATGGGCGTCGGGCTGGCGATCACCGTGGTGGCCGGCAGCGTCGCCGTGCGGTACTGGGGCGCTCCCGGGATCGCCGCCGCCAACGCCGCCGGGATCACCGCCACCGCCCTGCTGCTGATGCGCGGCCTCGCCGGCCGGGTCATCCCCATCGACCCCGCCGCCGTCATGGCCGGGCTCGGCCGCCTGCTCCCCGCCGCCCTCGCCGCCGCCGCGGCGGGCTGGGCCACCGCGGCCCGGGCCCCGTCCGCACTGCTGTCCACCCTCCTCACCGCCCTGGTGACAGCGGCGGTCTTCGCGGCCTGCGCGAGGGCCCTGCGGGTGCCGGAGGCCGTGACCCTGCTGTCCGCCGCCCGACGAAAGCTGAAGGCCACACCATGACCTCACTCGACGACCTGCTGAACCAGCCGGGTCCCGGCCCGGAGCCCGGCCCCGACGAACCCCACGGCGGCGGGCCGGAACCGGACACCGAGCCGGAGCGCGCCCCGGCGAGAGCCGCCAGGCGCCACCTGTGGATGCTCATGTACCACTCCGTCACGGTGACCGCGGCCGACCCGTACAACATCACCGTCACCCCCGAGCGGCTGCGCACGCACCTCGACTGGCTGCGCGCCCGCGGCCTGCGCGGCGTCTCCGCCGCCGAACTGCTCGCCGCGCACGACGCGGGCGACACCGGCGGACTGGTCGCGCTCACCTTCGACGACGGCTACACCGACTTCACCCGCAACGCCCTGCCGCTGCTGCGCCGCCACGGGTTCACGGCCACCGTGTTTGTGCTGCCCGGCCGGCTGGGCGGCGAGAACGAGTGGGACGAACTCGGCCCCCGCAGGGAACTCCTCGACGAAGCCGGCATCCGCGCCGCCGCCGACGCCGGAATGGAGATCGGCTCGCACGGCCTGCTGCACCGGGCCCTGCCCGACCTCGACGACGCGACCCTGCGCGCCGAGACCGCCGACAGCCGCGCCCGGCTGGCCGAGCTGACCGGCCGCGAGCCGGCCGGGTTCTGCTACCCGTACGGCAGCGTCGACGAGCGGTCGGTGACCGCCGTACGGGACGCCGGCTACGCGTACGCCTGCGCCATCGACCCCGGACCGCTCACCGGCCGGCACGCCCTGCCCCGGGTCCACGTCGGCCAGTCCGACGGCGCGGCCCGGCTGCGCCTGAAGCGGCTGCTGCACCCGCTGCGCCGCCGCCCGGTGGAGGCCGGGGCGTGAAACGGGCCCTCCACGTCATCACCGGCCTCGGCGTGGGCGGCGCCGAACGCCAGCTGCGCGCGCTGCTCACCCGGCTGCCGCTGCCGAGCGACGTCGTCACCCTCACCAACCCGGGCGCCGTGGCGCGCGAACTGCGGGCCGACGGCGTCCGGGTGACGCACCTGGGCATGACCGGCAACCGTGACCTGGGCGCCGTGCCCAGGCTGGCCCGGCTGATCCGGCGCGGCGGATATGACCTGGTCCACACCCATCTGTACCTGTCTC
>NZ_JBHWJL010000155.1:0-11539 GCF_042731495.1 Streptomyces sp. NPDC059853 | reverse complement strand
CCCATGACCCTGCTCGACCAGGAACACCGCGACGAGATCTTCGGCGGCCTCGCCTCGCGCGGGATCGCCGTCCGGCACTTCCTGCTGCACCTCGAAGAAACGTTCCTGCGCGCCCGGATCGACCGCCGCACCACCACCGACGGCGCCGCCACCCGCCACTGGTGCCTCACCCACCTGCCCCACTACACCGACGCCCTGCCCTGGCTCACCCGCGACGCCCACACCCTCGACACCCACCTGCACACCCCGCGCCGCACCGCCGAAGCCCTCGCCGACGCCATCGGCCGCGACGAGGGCACCTGCCCCATCGTCCAGACCCCGCCACCGCGCACCGAAACCCTCGCCGCCGGCATGCTCCTCTTCGACGACCGGGACCGCGTCCTCCTGGTGGACCCCACCTACAAACCCGGCTGGGAATTCCCCGGCGGCATCGTCGAACCCGGCGAACCACCCGCCCGCGCCGCCCTCCGCGAAGTCGCCGAAGAACTCGGCCTGCGCCTGCCCCACCAGCCCGACCTCCTCATCATCGACTGGGAACCACCCCACCCCACCCAGCCCGGCGGACTCCGCCTCCTCTTCGACGGCCGCCGCCTCACCCCCGACCAGATCCACGCCATCCGGCTGCCCCGCGACGAACTGCGCGCCTGGCGCTTCACCACCGAGGACGAAGCACAGACCCTGCTCTCCCCGAACCGCCGCGACCGCCTCCACTGGGCCCTGCACGCCCGCACCCGGGGCCGCCCCCTCAACCTGGAGGCCGGCATCCCCATCGGCACCTGACCCCGCCCGGATCGCGGCCCCGCCACCCGCGACCTACCGTGTGCCTGACGGCCCCGCACCGGGGGAGACCCCCACCAACGGTGAACCGCCATGCACCTCAGCGACCAGCAACCCCCCGACCGCGACAGCTGGAGCCCCCGCCTGGCCGCCGCCGCCCTCGGCTGCGCCCTCGTCCTCGGCCTCCAGCTCATCCACCACGCCACCACCCCCGGCGGGCCGCCCCAGCCCGCCGGCCACGACACCACCACGACCCCGCCGCCGGCCCCGCCGTCTTCTACGCCCTCGGCACCCTCACCCCCGGCGACACCATCGGCGTCCACCGCGACGACGGCACCACCTTGGACTTCACCGTCCACGACGTGGCCGTGCACGACAAGGACCGCCTCCCCGAGCGCGTCTACGCCGACACCGGGAACCCCGAACTCCGCGTCCTCACCTGCGGCGGCACCTACCACCCCGACACCGGCTACACCGGCAACGTCGTCGTCTACGCCACCCTCACCGGCACCCGCTGACCCGAACAGCCGCACCGGTGACCCGATCACCCCACCCGCGTGGCCGCACCCCCCCACCCCGCCTAGCGTCACCCACCACACACCGACCACCCACCCCAGGAGCCCCCATGGCCACACCCCGGCGGACCCTCGCACTCACCGCACTCACCGGCATAGCCCTCACCGCCGCCGCCCCCGCACCCGCCCAGGAGAACGGCTTCGCCTTCAGCGTCTCCCCCCGCACCGTCCAGCCCGGCGGCACCGTCACCCTCACCGCCACCGGCTGCACCGACGACGAGGCCTTCGCCGAATCCGGCGCCTTCGAACGCATCGGCCTCGGCACCCCCGGCCCCACCCAGAGCGCCCGCACCACCGTCAACACCGCCGCCCGCCCCGGCACCACCTTCGACGTCACCTTCAGCTGCGGCGGCCAGACCGGCCGCACCACCCTCACCATCAACAACACCGTCGCCGCCGCGGCCACCCCCACCCCCGCCACCGGCCCGGCCAAGGACGCCACCGACCCCACCGCCAGCTCCACCACCCGCCCCACCCTCGGCTCCCAGGCCGGCACCGGCGGCTCCCTGACCGACCACACCCCCGCCCTCCTCACCGGCGCCGGCCTCACCCTCGCCGCCCTCACCGGCGGCCTCCTCGCCCTGTACCGCCGCCGGACCCACCCCCGCCGCTGACCGGCCCCGGCGACAGCACCCCGAGCGCTACGCGACCGCCTGCGCCGCGTACCCCTGCACGAACAGCGCCTCGGCCACCGCCATCCGCTCCAGCTCCACCGGATCCACACTCTCGTCCACCGCGTGGATCTGCGCCGCCGCGTCACTCATCCCGATCAGCAGGATCTCCGCCTCCGGATACAGCCCGGCCAGCGTCGCCGTCAGCGGAATCGAACCCCCCTGACCCACCACCGACATCACCGCGCCGTCGAACGCCGACCGCATCGCCGAAGCCATCGCCGTGTACGCGGGGGAGGAGGTGTCGGCCCGGAACCCCTCACCCTCACCCGTCTGCTCCACCCGCACCCGCGCCCCCCACGGCGCCCGCGCCCGCAGATGCTCACCCAGCAGCCGCGCCGCCTCACCCGACGGCACCCCCGGCGGCACCCGCAGACTCACCAGCGCCCGCGCCCGCGCCTGCACCGACGGCGTCGCCCCCACCACCGGCGGACAGTCGATCCCCAGCACCGTCACCGCCGGCCGCGCCCACAGCCGGTCCGCCACCTCACCCGACCCGATCAGCTCCACCCCGTCCAGCACCCCGGCATCCGCCCGGAACGCCTCCTCCGCGTACGGCGTGCCCGGCCACACCCCGGAGGAGTCCAGACCGTCCACCACCGTCGAACCGTCCGCCGCCCGCAGCGAGTCCAGCATCCGGATCAGCGCCGCCAGCGCGTCGGGCGCCGCCCCGCCGAACATCCCCGAATGCAGATTCCCCTCCAGCGTGTCCACCTGGACCCGCACCATCGCCATCCCGCGCAGCATCGCCGTCACCGTCGGCCGCCCCACCCGCACATTCCCGGTGTCGCCGATCACGATCGCGTCCGCCGCCAGCAACTCCGGGTGCGCCTGCGCATACCGCTCCAGGCCGCCGGTGCCCTGCTCCTCCGAGCCCTCCACGATCACCTTCACCGTCACCGGCACCCCACCGTTCGCCCGCAGCGCCCGCAACGCCAGCAGATGCATCAGCACCCCGCCCTTGCAGTCCGCCGCCCCCCGCCCGTACCAGCGGCCCGCCCGCTCCGTCAGCGTGAACGGCGGCGAGGTCCACGCGCTCTCCTCCAACGGCGGCTGCACGTCGTAATGCGCGTAGAGCAACACCGTCGGCGCGCCCTGCGGCCCGGGCAGCAGCCCGTACACCGACTGGGTGCCGTCCGGCGTGTCCAGCAGCCGCACCTCCGTGAAGCCCTCACCGCGCAGCGCGTCCGCCACCCACCGCGCCGCGCCCTCGCACTCACTCACCGGGAACTGCTCCGGATCCGCCACCGACCGGAACGCCACCAGCTGTGCCAGTTCCTCCCGCGCCGCCGGCATCAGCGCCGCCACCGTGGCGGCCACACCCGCGTGCGCATCGGACCGCGAAGAAGACTGCTCCATCAAAAGCTCCTTGAGCTGCGCGCCGCCGCCGGCGCACCGCCCCCGGGGCACGCCCGGGCCGCGAACCTGACCGGGAATGACAGCAGATCATCCCACAGCGATCTCGCCCTCATCAGGACCGTAGGATGCCAATCCGAGGACGGAACGGACGGGCAGCGGGAGCAGCGAACAGCGTGAGCAGCGAGAGCGGAGCCGAGAACACAGTGGTGTGGGACGTCGTCGTCGTCGGAGCGGGGCCCGGTGGGGCCTCCGCCGCCCGCGCCGCCGCCGAAGCGGGACGACGGGTCCTCCTCCTGGAGAAATCCGAACTACCCCGCTACAAAACCTGCGGCGGCGGCATCATCGGCCCCTCCCGCGACGCACTGCCGCCCGGGTTCGAACTGCCCCTGCGCGAACGCGTCCACGCCGTCACCTTCTCCCTCAACGGCAAACTCTCCCGCACCCGCCGCTCCAAGCGGATGCTCTTCGGCCTCGTCAACCGCGCCGAATTCGACCAGCGGCTCGTCGAGGCCGCCGTCCGGGCCGGCGCCGAACTGCGCACCAAAGCCGCCGTCTCCCGCGTCGAACAGCACGGCCCCGCCGTCCCCGACCGCCGCACCGTGGCCGTCGTCCTCAGCGGCGGCGAGACCATCCTGGCCCGCGCCGTCGTCGGCGCGGACGGCAGCGCCAGCCGCATAGGAGCCCATGTCGGCGTCCGCCTGGACCAGGTCGACCTCGGCCTGGAAGCCGAGATCCCCGTGCCGCCCGAGGTCGCCGCCGACTGGGCCGGCCGCGTCCTCATCGACTGGGGCCCGCTGCCCGGCTCCTACGGCTGGGTCTTCCCCAAGGGCGACACCCTCACCGTGGGCGTCATCTCCGCCCGCGGCGACGGCGCCGCCACCCGCCGCTACCTGGAGGACTTCACCACCCGCCTCGGCCTCTCCGGCTTCGAACCCAGCATCTCCTCCGGCCACCTCACCCGCTGCCGCGCCGAGGACTCCCCGCTCTCCCGGGGCCGCGTCCTGGTCTGCGGCGACGCCGCGGGACTCCTGGAGCCCTGGACACGCGAGGGCATCTCCTTCGCCCTGCGCTCCGGCCGCCTCGCCGGCCAGTGGGCCGTCCGCATCGCCGACGCCTCCGACGCCGTCGACGCCCGCCGCCAGGCCCTCAACTACACCTTCGCCGTCAAATCGGGGCTCGGTACCGAAATGGCCGTCGGCCGCCGCATGATCGGCGTCTTCGGCCCCCGCCACCGGCTGCTGCACACCGCGCTCATCGGCTTCCGGCCCGCCTGGAACGCCTTCGCCCAGATCACCCGCGGCTCCACCACCCTGGCCGGCATCGTCCGCAACCACCCCGCCGCCCGCCGCGCCCTGTCCGCCCTGGACCGCGCCGAACCGGCCGCCGCCCCCGAACCGGCCGGCTCCGCCGACGAGCCGTCCCGCAAGGAATGACAACCGGCGGGCCGGCGCCAGGCGCCGGCCCGCTCAGGACGTGGCGGGCGCCGAGCCGCGCAGCCCGTACGCGACGACGGCCGCCACCGCCGACAGCGCCGCCACCGAGGTGAGAGCCGCCGCCAGCGAGAACCACTCCGCCAGGAACCCGATCGCCACCGGCCCCAGCAGCATCCCGGCGTACCCGACCGTCGACGCCGCCGCCACCCCGCGCGGCCCGGCCAGCGCCCCCGCCTGACCGATCGCCACCGGGAAGATGTTCGCCAAACCCAGGCCCGTCACCACGAAACCCACCAGGGCGAGCCCCACCGAGGGCGCCAGCGACGCCAGCAGCATCCCCGCCGCCGCCACCGTGCCGCCCGCCACCATGGCACGGGTCTGCCCGAGCCGCAGCAGCAGCCAGGTCCCCGACAGCCGCCCCACGGTCATCGCGAGCGCGAACACCGAGTAACCGGCCGCCGCCAGCCCCTCACTCGCCAGCAGCGTCTCGCGCAGATGCAGCGCGCTCCAGTCCGCCAGCGCGCCCTCCCCGTACGCCGTGCACGCCGCCACCACCCCCAGCACCACGACCAGCCACCCCACCGGGCCCGCCGCCGGCCGCACCCCGTCCGCCCCGGCGCCGCCCGTCCCCGCCTCCGCGCCCTCCGCCCGCAGGGGCGCGGGCACCGGAGCGGCCAGCAGCGTCCGCCCCGCCACCACCGTCACCAGCACCCCGATCAGCGCGAGCCCCGACAGATGCCAGGCCGGGGACAACGACCCGGCCACCAGCCCCCCGGCCCCCGCACCCACCATCCCGCCCAGCGAGAACGCCGCGTGGAAGCCCGGCATCACCGGCCGCCCCAGCGCCGCCACCAGGTCCACCGCCGCGCTGTTCACCGCGACGTTCATGCCGCCGAACCCCGCCCCGAAGAGCAGCAGCATCGCCCCCAGCACCACCGCCGAATGGGCGTGCGGCGGCAGCGCCACACTCGCCGACAGCAGCAGCGCGGCCCCCACCGTCACCGGATGGTTCCCCAGCCGCTGGCACAGCCGGCCCGTCAGCGTCATCGTCACGACCGCGCCGGCCGACACCCCCAGCAGCGCGAGCCCCAGCGCACTCGCCGACGCCCCCGTCTGTTCCTTCACCGCCGGGATCCGCACCACCCAGCCCGCGAACACGAAACCGTCCACCGCGAAGAACGCCGTGAGCGCGTACCGCAGTTGACGCAACCGCGGATCCGCGCCCCCGGCCGCGCCACCCACCCCGCGAGCTCCCCGTTCCGACCCGGCCCTGAATTTGTTCAGCGAAGGCACAAAGTCAGAATAGGGACGTGACCCGCTCTCGTACAAGGCTGGAACGCGGCCGCAACGCGCTCGGCCCCGCCCTCCAGCTCGTCCACACCGGCCGCGCCCCCACCCGCGCCGTCCTCACCACCGAACTCGGCGTCACCCGCGCCACCGCGGGCGCCGTCGCCGCCGAACTCCAGACCCTCGGGCTGATCACCGTCGACGCCCGCCCCGGCGCCCCCGCCGGCGCCCAGGGCCGCCCCTCCCACCGCCTGTCCATCGCCGACGACGGCCCCGTCGTCCTCGCCGGACAGGTCCACGCCGACGGCTACCGCGCCGCCCTCGTCGCGCTCGGCGGCACCATCGTCGCCACCACCCCCTCCTGCCAGACCGTCGACGCCGACCCCGCCCAGGTCATCGGCGAACTCGTCGCCGCCGGCGCCGACCTCCTCGCCACCAGCGGCCGCCGCTGCGTGGGCGCCGGACTCGCCGTCCCCTCCGCCGTCGCCGAACCCGAGGGCACCGCCCGCGGCCCCCTCCACCTCGCCTGGCCCCCGGGCGCCCCCGTCCGCGAGATCTTCAACCGCTGCCTCGCCGACGCCGGACTCCCCGCCGACGGCCACTGCGGCAACGACGTCAACCTCGGCGCCCTCGCCGAACACCGCCACGGCGCCGGTCACGGCGCCCGCCACCTGCTGTGCGTCGCCACCGGACACCGCGGCGTCGGCGGCGCCCTCGTCCTCGACGGCCGCCTCCACACCGGCAGCGCCGGCCTCGCCCTCGAAGTCGGCCACCTCACCGTCGACCCGGCCGGCCGCCCCTGCCAGTGCGGCAGCCGCGGCTGCCTCGACGTCGAGACCGACCCCCTCGCCCTCCTCGACGCCGCCGGCCGCGCCCCCGGCCCCGAAGGCTCCCTCCTCGACCAGGCCCGCGACCTCATCCGCACCGAATACCCCACCGACCCCGCCGTCCGCGACGCCACCCACGCCGTCACCGACCGCCTCGGACAGGGCCTCGCCGGCCTGGTCAACATCCTCAACCCCGACCGCATCATCCTCGGCGGCCTGCACCGCTGGCTCCTGGAGGCCAACCCCGGACGGCTGCGCGCCGCCGTCCGCGAGCACAGCCTGTGGGGCAAGGACAGCAACGCCACCCTCCAGCCCTGCACCCTCGACCACAACAGCCTCGTCGGCGCCGCCGAGCTGGCCTGGCAGCCCGTCCTCGACGACCCCCACGCCGCCCTACAGCCCGAAACCGCCCAGCAGTGACGCCACCGACTCACCACCCGCCGTGATCCCCGGCGCCAGCGCCGTCCCCGACAGATAGAAGCCGAACAGCGCGCACACCACCGCGTGCACCGGCCGCAGTCCGTCCTTGCGGAAAAACACCACCATCAACACCGCGAGCAGAAGCACCCACGAAACCGACAGAATCACCAGCCACTCCCTTCACCGTAAGCACTCTAAAGCCCACATAAAGTAATCATCACTCCAAACGGGCAAATGGGTGAAAGCCGCCCAGGGCGCCGGGAACCCGCCCGCCACGCCGCGCACTTGAGCGGACGCGGTGCGAGCACCGCCGCAGACCTCGATAGGCTGGTCATCGGTCTAGGGCAAGGAGGAGCCAGGACGATGTCAGAGAGCACGCCGCTGTCAGCACGGGCCAGGCTGGCCGTGACGGCGGGCAAGGCAGCAGCCGCCGTGTCGCGCGCCGCCGGCCGCGGAAGCGGATCGGTGATCGGTGGGCGAGTGGCCCTGAAATTCGACCCCGAACTGCTGTCGCGGCTCGCCGGACATCTGGACGTGGTCCTGATCTCCGCGACCAACGGCAAAACCACCACCACCCGGCTGGTCGCCGAGGCCCTGCGGGCCGGCGGCGAGGTCGTCTCCAACGCCCTCGGCGCCAACATGCCCGCCGGCATCACCTCCGCCCTCTCCGCCGGCGCCAACGCCCGCTTCGCGGCCCTCGAGGTCGACGAGAAATACCTGATCGCCGTCGCGCAGGACGTCAACCCCAAGGCCATCGCCCTGCTCAACCTCTCCCGCGACCAGCTCGACCGCGCCGCGGAGACCCGCATGATGGCCGAGCACTGGCGCGAAGGCCTCCAGGGCACCAAGGCCACCGTCATCGCCAACGCCGACGACCCCCTCATCGTCTGGGCCGCGTCCTCGTGCCCCAACGTCGTGTGGGTCGCCGCCGGCCAGGCATGGAAGGACGACGCCTGGTCCTGCCCCTCGTGCGGCGGCGTGCTCCAGCGCCCCGACGACACCACCTGGCGCTGCGCCGAATGCGGCTTCGGCCGCCCCACCCCCACCTGGGTGCTCACCGGCGACAGCGTCCTGGACCCGCACGGCACCACCTGGCCCATCCACCTCCAGCTGCCCGGCCGCGCCAACAAGGCCAACGCCACCTCGGCCGCCGCCGTCGCCGCCACCTTCGGCATCGCCCCCCAGGTCGCCCTCCAGCGCATGCAGTCCGTCGCCGCCGTCGCCGGCCGCTACGACGTCGTCCAGTACGAGGGCCGCGACATCCGGCTCCTGCTCGCCAAGAATCCGGCCGGCTGGCTCGAAACCTTCTCCCTCATCGACCCGCCCCCGGCCCCCGTCATCCTCGGCGTCAACGCCCGCGGCGCGGACGGCACCGACACCTCCTGGCTGTGGGACGTCGACTACACCCGCCTCACCGGCCACCCCATCGCCGTCATCGGCGACCGCCGCCTCGACCTGGCGGTGCGCCTGGAAGTCGCCGGCCAGAACTTCCAGGTCTTCGACACGGCCGCCGAAGCCATCCGCAACTCGCCCCCCGGACGCATCGAGGCGATCGCCAACTACACGGCGTTCCAGGACCTGCGCCGCGTCGTCGGCAACTGACACCAAGGAAGGCCAGCACACCCATGACCGCCTCCAGCCTGCGCCTGATCTGGGTCTACCCCGACCTGCTCAGCACCTACGGCGACCAGGGCAACGTCCTCGTGGTCGAGCGCCGGGCCCGCCAGCGCGGACTCGCCGTCGAACGCGTGGACGTCCGCTCCGACCAGCCCATCCCCACCACCGGCGACATCTACCTCATCGGCGGCGGCGAGGACCGCCCCCAGCGCCTGGCGGCCGAGCGCCTGCGCCGCGACGGAGGCCTCACCAAGGCCGCCGAATCCGGCGCGATCATCTTCTCCGTCTGCGCCGGCTACCAGATCCTGGGCCGCGAGTTCATCAACGACCTCGGCGAGCGCGAGGCCGGCCTCGGCCTCCTCGACGTCATCAGCGTGCGCGGCACCGGTGCCCGCTGCGTCGGCGACGTCCTCGCCGACGTGGACGACGCCCTGGGCCTGCCCCAGCTGACCGGCTTCGAGAACCACCAGGGCGTCACCCAGCTCGGCCCCGGCGTCCGCCCCTTCGCACGCGTTCACTTCGGCAACGGGAACGGCACCGGCGACGGCACCGAGGGCGCCTGGCGCGACACCGTCTTCGGCACCTACATGCACGGCCCCGTCATGGCGCGCAACCCCCAGATCGCCGATCTGCTGCTCCGCCTCCACCTGGACGTCCCCAGCCTGCCGCCGGTGGACGACCGCTGGTACGACGCCCTGCGCGCCGAACGCATCGCGGCGGCCACCCAGACCGTCTGACGCGAAACGCCGGGTCATATCCTGTTCCGCATGGACCATGGTGACCACGGCACGATGGCGGATCTGCCGCCGTTTTCCTTCGCACGCGGAATGGAATTCGGCGGCGATCCCCTCTTCCTCTGGGGAAGCCTGGCGGTTCTCGCGCTCTACCTGTGGGGCGCGATCCGCCTCCACCGCCGGGGCGACCGCTGGCCCGTCGGCCGCACCGTCTCCTTCGCCCTCGGCATCCTCTCCGTCATCGCGGTCACCTGCACGGCACTGAACGACTACGGCATGGTGCTGTTCAGCGTGCACATGGTGCAGCACATGGTGATCTCCATGGTCACCCCGCTCCTGCTGCTGCTGGGCGCCCCGGTCACCCTCCTGATGCGGGCCCTGCCCCCCTCGGCCCCGCGCAGGCTGCTGATCGCCTTCCTCCACACCCGGTACGTCCGGATCATCACCAGCCCGCTCTTCACCATCCCGCTGTTCATCGCCAGCCTCTACGGCCTCTACTTCACGCCGCTGTTCGACTTCCTGATGGAATCCAGGACCGGGCACATCGCCATGATGATCCACTTCCTGGCGGTCGGCCTCGTCTTCTTCTGGCCGATCATGGGCGTCGACCCCGGACCGCACCGCTCGGGCCACGTGATCCGCCTGCTGGAACTCTTCGCGACCATGCCGTTCCACGCGTTCTTCGGCATCGCCCTGATGATGGGCAGCGAGCCCATGGTGAGCACGTTCGCCGACCCGCCCGCCTCCCTGGCGACCGACGCCCTGGCCGACCAGTCCGCCGCGGGCGGCATCGCCTGGGCCTTCAGCGAGATCCCGACCGTCCTGGTCCTGGTGGCCCTGGTCTTCCAGTGGTGGGCCTCCGAGGAGCGCACGGCACGCCGCGAGGACCGCCAGGCGGACCGGACCAACGATCAGGCGCTGTCCGACTACAACGCGTACCTGGCCTCTCTCCCCAAGTAGCCACCACCTCACCGCCCGCCGTCCATCCGACCGGCGCCATGTCAACCCCGGGGTGATCGTGCGACCACCCCGGGTGCCGCGCGCGGCCGCCCGCTGTGAGGCGGCGCACGAGAGGCCCGTCACATCCGAAGGCCGGTAGGAGGGAACTGACGCGCCCGCCCGGCCACGGGGCCGCGGTGAGCGGCGCGGGCCTACGACTCCGGGCCGCAGGAGAGCCTCTTGCCCCGGTCTCGGGGGGTGGGGCACGGTAGCGGATGTCGCCATTCGCGGCATTTCTCCGCTCTCGTGAGGATCGAGGTTTGTGTATGACCGCCACCCACGGCGTTTCCCGTCTTCGGACCCGCACGGCTGCTGCGGCCGGCATCGTGACCGCCGGGGCTGCGGCTCTGTCTCTCGTCCACGTCCCGGCCGCGTCGGCCGACGCCCACACCCCGGCCACCGCCCCCACCACCGTGACCGCGAGTGCCCCGGTCTTCTCGGCGCCCGCGGAAACCGGGACACCGGAAGCGGCCCCCGACACCGGCGCTGCCGCCGCGGACGCCCCCGCCCAGCCCCAGGAGCAGCCCGCCGCCGCCCCGGCGGACACGCAGCCCCAGGAGCAGCCCGCACCCACCGACGACGGCCGTGGTGCTCAGTACCGGGACGACGGCACGCTGGTCGTGATCGACAAGAAGGACCAGCCGAAGCCGGAGCCGGCCTCGGCCGAGGAGATCGACCAGTGGATCAACGAGGCACTGGACGTACTCCACGAGAACGGCATCCCCGCCTCGTACGAGGGCATCCACAGCAATCTGATGCGCGAGTCGAGCGGTGACCCGCAGACGATCAACATGTGGGACTCCAACGCCCACAAGAACATCCCGTCCAAGGGCCTGCTCC
>NZ_JBHWJL010000154.1:0-11551 GCF_042731495.1 Streptomyces sp. NPDC059853 | reverse complement strand
CGCTGATGGTGTGCGGTGCGGAGGGGGCGCTGATCTCCGTGACGCCGGCCTCGGCGGTGCCGCCCGCGAGCAGCACCAGCAGGTCGACGGTGCGCTGCGCGGCAGCGGCGGCGGCCTGCGGGTCCACGCCGCGTTCGAAGCGGCGGGAGGCCTCGGAGATCAGCTTGTGGCGCCGCGAGGTGCGGGCCACCGTCACCGCGTCGAAGTGCGCGGCCTCGATGACGATCTCCGAGGTCCCGGCGCCGTCCGCGCCCCCGTCACCGGCGGCGGGGTCCGCGCCGGACCCGTCGGCGATCTCGGTGTGCGCCCCGCCCATCACGCCGGCCAGGCCGATCGGGCCCCGCTCGTCGGTGATGACCAGGTCCTCGGCGGCCAGCACCCGCTCGGTGCCGTCCAGGGTGGTCAGCTTCTCGCCGGCCTCGGCCCGCCGTACGCCGATCGCGCCGTGCAGCCGGGTGCGGTCGTACGCGTGCAGCGGCTGGCCGAGTTCGAGCATGACGTAGTTGGTGACGTCCACGGCCAGCGAGACCGGGCGCATGCCGGCCTTCTGGAGCCGGCGCTGCATCCACAGGGGGGTCGGCACCTGCGGCTGCACGCCGCTCACGGTGCGGGCCACGAAGTGGTCGCAGGCGCCCCGGTCGGAGACGGTCACCGGGTAGCCCTCGCCGTTGGGCGCGGGCACGTCCAGCAGCGCCGGGTCGCGCAGCGGCAGCCCGTAGGCGGTGGCCGTCTCGCGGGCGATGCCGCGCAGCGACAGGCAGTAGCCGCGGTCGGTGGTGACGGCGATGTCCAGCACCTCGTCGACCAGTTCCAGCAGCTCGATCGCGTCGGTGCCCGGCTCGTGGCCCGGCGGCAGCACGATGATGCCGGAGTGGTCCTCGCCCATGCCGAGTTCGGCGGCGGAGCAGATCATGCCCTCGGACAGCCGTCCGTAGGTCTTGCGGGCGGAGATCTTGAACCCGCCGGGCAGCACCGCGCCCGGCAGCACGACGACGACCTTGTCGCCGACCGCGAAGTTCCGCGCGCCGCACACGATGTTCTGCGGCTCGCCGGTGCCGTTGGCGTCGCCGACGTCCACCTGGCAGTAGCGGATGGGCTTCTTGAACCCGGTCAGCTCCTCGATGGCCAGCACCTGCCCGACCACCAGCGGCCCGGTGAGGTCGGCGCCCTGCTGCTCGACGGTCTCGACCTCCAGACCCGCCGAGATCAGCTTCGCCGCGAGGTCACGCCCGGTGACCTCGGCCGGCAGGTCGACGTATTCCCGCAGCCAGGAAAGCGGGGCCCGCATCAGATCTCCATCCCGAACGCCCGGGTGAACCGCACGTCACCCTCGATCATGTCGCGCATGTCCTCGACCGTGTGCCGGAACATCAGCAGCCGTTCGATGCCGAAGCCGAACGCGAAGCCGCTGTACTTCGCCGGGTCGATCCCGGCGGCCACCAGCACCCGCGGATTGACCACGCCGCAGCCGCCGAGCTCGATCCAGCCCTCGCTGGAGCAGGTGCGGCACGGCCGGTCCGGGTTGCCCACGGACGCGCCGCGGCACACGTAGCACACCATGTCCATCTCGGCGGACGGCTCGGTGAACGGGAAGTAGTTGGGCCGCAGCCGGGTGTGCATGCCGGGGCCGAACAGCGAGGACACCATGTGGTCCAGAGTGCCCTTGAGGTCCGCCATGGTCAGGCCCTCGTCGATGGCCAGCAGCTCGACCTGGGTGAAGACGGGGGTGTGGGTGGCGTCCAGCTCGTCGGTGCGGTAGACGCGCCCCGGGCAGATCACGTAGATGGGGGGCTCGCGGTCCAGCATGGAGCGGATCTGCACCGGCGAGGTGTGGGTGCGCAGCACGACGCCGGACTCCGCGCCCGCGTCCTTGCCCGTGCCGGAGGCGTCCGCCACGAAGAAGGTGTCGTGGGTGGTGCGCGCCGGGTGGTCGGGGGCGATGTTGAGGGCGTCGAAGTTGAGCCACTCCGCCTCGACCTCGGGCCCCTCGGCCACCTCGTAGCCCATGGCCGTGAAGATGTCCTCGATGCGCTCCGAGAGCGTGGTCAGCGGGTGCCGGGCGCCGGCGGCGGTGCGGTCGTAGGGCAGGGTGACGTCGACCGCCTCCTCCACCAGGACCCGCTCGTCGCGCTCGGCCTCCAGTTCCTCCTGCCGGGCCTTGAGCGCCTTGTTCACGGCGCCGCGGGCCTGGCCGACGCGCTTGCCGGCCTCGGCCTTGGCCTGCGGGGGCAGCGCACCGATCTCGCGGTTGGCCAGCGCCAGCGGGGAGCGGTCCCCGGCGTGCGCGGCCTTGACCTCCCGCAGCGCGTCGAGGTCGCTCGCGGCGGCGATCGCGCCGAGCGCGGCCTCGCGCGCCCGGTCGATCTCTTCCGGTTTCAGTGCCTCGACCTCGACAGGGTCGTACGACTTATTGGGTGCCGACATCTCTTCCCATGTTTTCCGTATGGCTGTGCGCTTCAGTGCGCTGCGCGCCGGGGCCCGGCCCGGTGCGGATGGCCCGGTGCCTTGCGACGCCCCACGGCATCGTGCGTGCCAGGGGTCGAGTCTACGGGGGTGCGGGCAGCGCGGAGGAAACGCCTGGACGTGTGAGGTGGCCCGCGGGGCCCGTCAGACCATGAAGGCCGGGGTGCCCGCGGGCAGGGTAAATCGGAAGCGGGCGCCGCCCCGGGCGCCGCGGCCCGCCGTGACGGTGCCGCCGTGCGCTTCGACGATGCCCTTCACGATGTACAGACCGAGGCCGGTGCCACTGCGGTCGCTGCCGCGCCAGAAGCGGGTGAAGACCCGGTGCATCGCCTCTTCGGGGATGCCGGGGCCCTCGTCGCTCACGGTCACGGCCGTACCTTCCTGGTGGTGGGCGCCGGGCGGAACCCGGTCCAGCTCAATGGTGACCGTCCCGGCGCCGTGGCGCACCGCGTTTTCCAGCAGGTTGCCCAGCACCTGGTCGATCTTGTCGGGGTCGGCCCACACCCCGGGCAGGTCGGCGGCGACCCGTACGGTGAAGCGGTCGGCGGGCAGGCCGCCGTTGACCAGGGTCTCCACGTGGCGGCGCACGGCCTCGGCGAGTTCGACGGGCTGGCGGCGGATCTCCAGCCGCCCGGAGTCGATGCGGGAGACGTCCAGCAGTTCGGTGATCAGCCGGGTGACGCGGTCGGCGTCGCTGTCGACGGTCTGGAGCATCAGCCGTTTCTGGTCGTCGGTGAACCGCTCCCACTTGTCGAGCATGGTGGCGGTGAAGCCCTTCACCGAGGTGAGCGGCGAGCGCAGTTCGTGGGCGACGGTGGCGATCAGTTCGGCGTCCGAGCGCTCGTCGCGGTCCCGGGTGCCGGCGTCCCGCAGGCCGAGGACCAGCCGGTGCAGCGGGCCGCCGGGGGCGGTGCGCAGATAGCGGGTGGTGACCAGCAGTTCCCTGCCGCCGGGCAGCAGCAGGTGGTGCTCGGGCTCACCGGAGCGGTGGGCGGAGCGCTGGTACGGGTCGGTCACCAGCCACCAGCGGCGGCCGTCGGTGTGCTCCAGGGGCAGGGCCTCCTGGATGCGGCGGCCCAGCATGGCGGTGGGGACGGTGCCGGTCAGCCGGCCCGCCTCGGCGTTGAAGCAGCGGATGTGCCCGAGTTCGTCGGCGACGACCAGCCCGTCGGGCAGGTCGTCCGGCCGCATCTCCACATCCCCGGCCCCCGCTGCGCTGTCCATCCCCGTGATCGCCCCTCTCCCACCTGCGCGTCACCTTACTAGGACCGGCGTCAATAATCCCCTCCTCCGGCGGCCGGGAACCAGGCCGCGCCGGGGCCGGGACCCGGGGCGCGGTCAGCCGGTGGCGCAGCCGCCGGGCGCGCGCTGGGCCCGGGCGGAGGCGTACAGGCAGACGGCGGCGGCGGTGGCCAGGTTGAGGCTCTCGGCCCGGCCGTGGATGGGCACCCGCACGGCGGCGTGCGCCAGGGCGCGGGTCTCGGGCGGCAGCCCCCAGGCCTCGTTGCCGAAGATCCAGGCGGTGGGGCCGCCCATCCGCCCGGCGTCGAGTTCGGCGTCGAGGTCGTGCTCGCCCGCGCCGTCGGCGGCCAGCACCCGTACCCCGGCCCCGGCGAGCGCGCTCACCGCCTCCTCGACGGAGACACCGACCACCACCGGCAGGTGGAACAGCGAGCCGACCGAGGCGCGTACCGCCTTGGGGTTGTACAGGTCGACCGAGGCGTCGGTGAGGACGACGGCGTCGGCGCCCGCGGCGTCCGCGCAGCGCAGGACGGTCCCGGCGTTGCCGGGGTCGCGGACGTGGGCGAGGACGGCCACCAGCCGGGGGCGGCCGGCGAGCACGGTGTGCAGCGGCCGGTCCACGAAGCGGCACACCCCGATGAGCCCCTGGGGGGTGACGGTGTGCGAGATCGCCTCGATCACCTCGTCCGCGGCGAGATGCACCCGTACCCCGGCCCGCTGGGCGGCCTCCACCACGTCGGCGTGCCGCTGGGCGGCCTCGGCGGTGGTGAAGAGTTCGACCAGGGTGGCCTCGCCGTCCGCGCGGTGGGCGATGGCCTCGCGTACCGCCTGCGGGCCCTCGGCCAGGAAGCGGCGCTCCTTGCCCCGGAAGCTGCGGCGGGCCAGCCGGCGGGCGGCGGAGACGCGGGGGGAACGCGGGGAGATCGGCTCGGCGGCGGGGGCCATGGGCGGCGGCTCACTTCTGGCGGTGCGGATGCGGACGGCGCGCGGAGGGCGCGGGGCGCGGGCAGCGCGGATACGGGGGCGCGAGTGCGGGGGTGCGGGAGCGCCGGGCCGGAAAGCACCGGACCCGCAGGCGGTGCCGCCTGCGGGTCCATCAACTGTCGCCCTCGTCGGGGACGGCCGGCCTGCGTGCGCTGCGCGGCAGCGGGCAGGTTCAGGCGGCCTTGGGGGCGTTCACGTCGCTGGGGAGCGCCTTCTGGGCGGTCTCGACCAGGACGGCGAACGCGTTGGGGTCGTTCACCGCGAGGTCCGCGAGGATCTTGCGGTCCACCTCGATCTCAGCGGCCTTCAGGCCCTGGATGAAGCGGTTGTAGGTGATGCCGTTGGCGCGGGCGGCGGCGTTGATCCGCTGGATCCACAGCTGCCGGAAGTCGCCCTTGCGCTTCTTGCGGTCGTTGTAGTTGTAGACGAGGGAGTGGGTGACCTGCTCCTTCGCCTTGCGGTACAGGCGGGAACGCTGACCGCGGTAGCCGCTGGCCTGCTCGAGGATCGCCCGGCGCTTCTTGTGGGCGTTGACTGCCCGCTTGACGCGTGCCACGTATGAACTCCTTGTCGGGGGGTCGCGGATCTGTCCTCACGCGACCCGGAAACGGATGGGTCCCGGTCGTCGAACCTGTGCCGCCGCCCGGTGGGGCGGGCGGCCCGGCTCACTTGCCGAGAAGCTTCTTGATCCTCTTGGCGTCGGCCGGAGCGGTCTCCGTCGTGCCGGCGAGGCGACGGGTCAGCGTCGAGGGCTTGTGCTCCAGGTAGTGACGGCGACCGGCGCGCTGGCGCATCACCTTGCCGGAGCCAGTCAGCTTGAAGCGCTTGCTGACACCGCTGTGCGTCTTGTTCTTCGGCATGTCGCCGCTCTCTCCTCGTCGGTGACGCCCCCGGGAGCCGTTCGTCGGCTCCGCCGGGTGCGTCAGTTGCTTCCCGTCCCCGCACCGCGCAGCGACGCGCGGTGGCGGGATACGTCAGGACGCGGTGCGTCCCTGCTGTTCCAGGCGCTCGGCCTTGCGGGCGGCCTGCGCCTCCCGGGCCTCGGCCATGGCCTCGGTCTTCTTCTTGTGCGGGCCCAGAACCATGATCATGTTCCGGCCGTCCTGCTTCGGGCTGGACTCCACGAAGCCCAGGTCCGAGACGTCCTCCGCGAGCCGCGTCAGCAGCCGGTAGCCCAGTTCCGGGCGGGACTGCTCACGACCGCGGAACATGATCGTGATCTTGACCTTGTCCCCCTGCTTGAGGAACCGGACGACATGACCCTTCTTCGTGTCATAGTCGTGCGGGTCGATCTTCGGCCGGAGCTTCATCTCCTTGATCACCGTGTGCGCCTGGTTCTTGCGCGCCTCACGGGCCTTCATGGCCGACTCGTACTTGAACTTCCCGTAGTCCATGAGCTTGCACACCGGGGGCCGGGCGTTCGCCGCGACCTCTACCAGGTCCAGGTCGTACTCCTGGGCAAGCTCCAGTGCCTTGGCAAGCGGCACGATGCCGACCTGCTCGCCACTGGGACCGACGAGTCGCACCTCGGGGACGCGAATCCGGTCGTTGATGCGGGGCTCGGCGCTGATGGGGCCTCCTCGGTTGCGCCGCACGGTTGTCTGGCGGACAGCCGCGCACGGATGATGCGGGTGACCACCGCCCCACTCAGGACGTGAAAAACGCCCCGGACGGCACACAGGCGGGGCTCCTTGACAGACCGGAGCACCGCCGCGATCACCGCGGGGCGCAGCCTGACCAATGACCTGCCGACGGGATGCCGATCAGGTGGGAGTTCGGAGCCTCCACTTGCGGGCCGGACACGTGCGTATCCAGCCGGTCGTTCTCCATGGTACACAACCCGCGCACCGGGGCATCCCGGCGGCGGCCGGCGGTGCCGGGCCGCCTACGCTGGTCGCCATGAGCGACTCCGTCCAGACCCCCGTCCCCGCCGAACCGGCCGCCGTCGGCGAGGCCACCCGCGACATCGCCGACGTCCCGGCGGTCGAGGTGATCACCACCGTGGCCGTCCACCTGATGAGTTCGGCGGCGGTCAATCTGGGCCTGGCCGAGGGCGGCGAGGAACACAAGGACCTGGACGAGGCGCGCAAGCTGATCACCGCGCTGGCCGGTCTGGTGACCGCGGGCGCCACCGAGATCGGCTCCTACCACGCGGCACCGCTGCGCGACGGTCTGAAGTCGCTCCAGCTGGCGTTCCGCGAGGCGTCCAGTGTGCCGGACGAGCCGGGGCAGGGCCCGGGCGAGAAGTTCACCGGCCCCGTCTTCGGCTGACCGGGCCCGCTCAGGAGCCCTGCGGCCCCGCGCCACCGCTCTCCGTCGTCCCGGCCGTCCCGCCCTTGGCGGAGCCGGAGGAGAGCGTGGCCAGGCCGGGGAACAGCCGCTCGCCGTGCGGGTGGATCAGATACCGCACCAGGACGGCGAGCAGCGCGCCCGCGATCGGGGCCACGAAGAACAGCCACATCTGGGCCCAGGGCTGGCCGCCCGCGAAGATCGCCGGGGCGAAGCTGCGGGCCGGATTGACCGAGGTCCCGGTCAGCGGGATGCCCACCAGGTGGACCGCGGCCAGCGTCAGCCCCAGCGGGACGGCGGCCAGCGGGACCAGGGTGACCTTGTGCGTCACCGAGAGGAACACGAACACCAGCAGGAAGGTCAGCATCACCTCGGCGACGATCGCGCCGAAGGTGGACAGGCCCACCGCCGAGCGGTAGCCGAAGCCGTTGGTGCCGAACGCCTGGCTGGTCCGCAGCCCCGGCACCTGCCGCGCCACCAGGAACAGCAGCGCCGCGCCGGCGATCGCCCCGATGAACTGGGCCAGCCAGTAGATCACGGTCCTGCGGAACGTCATCCGGCCCGACAGGAACATCGCGAGGCTGACGACCGGGTTCAGATGGCTGCCCGATACCGGACCGATGATGAACGCCAGCAGCAGCAGCGTGAAACCGAAGGCCAGCGCGATGCCGAAGGAGCCCACGAACTCGCCGGCCAGGACGGCCGAGCCGACGCCGAAGAAGATCAGGATCAGGGTGCCTATCAGCTCGGCCGTGAACAGCTGCGCCTCGTCCTCGGTCTCGGCCGGTTCGGATTCGGTCGCCAGGGGTTCCGCGGACATGACGCCTCCAGTACCTGGGTGGATCTTTGTGCGAGTCTGAACGAGGGACCGGGCGCGCCGCACGTCGAGTGCGCCGTCCGGGTGTCAGCGGTGCATCAGAGGATCCCCGGGCAGGGCGGTGCCGGGCGGCAGGACCGCGAGCTGGAGGCCGCGCACCAGATGGGCGCGCAGGACCTGGTCGGCGGCGAGCGCGCGGGCGATCCGGCCCACCACCGGCGCCGGCTCGGTGCCCGGCTCCAGCAGCAGGGCCAGCGT
This sequence comes from Streptomyces sp. NPDC059853, assembly GCF_042731495.1. Lineage (NCBI taxonomy): Bacteria > Bacillati > Actinomycetota > Actinomycetes > Kitasatosporales > Streptomycetaceae > Streptomyces > Streptomyces sp. NPDC059853. The sequence continues at coordinate 3,498 of NZ_JBHWJL010000154.1, read as the reverse complement.
GGCGTCGTGGTCAGCGGCGGCGCCCGGCGCGGCCACCAGCTGGGCGGACCGGACGGCGGGCTCGGCCGTCAGCAGGGCGCGCACCGCGTCCCGTACGGCCGGGGTGCGGGCCACCTCCGCGCCGCCCCCGGCGGCCAGGGCCCGCAGCGCGGCGCCGGTCAGCTCGTACTCCACCGGACCGCCCAGATCCAGGACCAGGGTGCCCGCGCCCTCCTGCACGGCCGCACCGAGCGCCTGCGGCACGGTGACGGCGACGGGCCGGGCGTCGGGGCGCCAGCGGGCGAGCGCCTCGGTGGAGCTGAAGACGGGGAGCGCGCGGCGGCCGTCCGGGACGCTGAGGGTGAGCACCGCCATGTCGCTGCTCTTCTCCCGGCGCAGTCCGTCCGGGCCGGTCTCGGCCTCGCCGAGCACCGCCACCACCGGCACCAGCAGCCGGGCGCCGGCCAGCACCTCCAGCAGGCGGGGTTCGGTGGCCGGGTCGCGGGCCCAGTCGGCGAGGGCCCGGCCGAGTGCGGGGTCCTGGCCGCCGTCGTCGCCGGCGAACGCGGGCTGCGGAATGTTCTTGAGCGCCACCCGGCGAGGGTATCCGGGGTGGGGCTACGGCCGGACGGGCGGGGGCCGTACGGGGGGCGTGCGCCACGGCCGGCGCGTGGCGTTTCCGGCCTTTTGTCACCTCCTGTTACCGCCTTTTCCCCGGGAGACGGGTGACCTCGGGCAGATGTGCGGGTTACCGTGCCCAGCATGGAGGAACCGATATCACCGCGCCGGCCCCTGGCGGCCCGTGCCCGGCGATGGGCGGTTCCGGTGGTGACGGCGACCGCCGTCCTGGCGCTGGGGGTGGCCGGTGACGTGCCCCGGGGAGAGGACCTTGCGGTGAGCACCCAGTCCCCGGCGGTCGAACCCGCACCGGGCAGCGGCGGCGGGAACGGCGAGGGATCGGATCTCCAGGCGCTCGGCCGGCTGCCCGCGACCCCGGCCGACGCGGCGCTGGCCCGGTCGCTCCAGCCGCTGCTCGCCGAGCAGCCGCGGATGCGGATGTCGGTGTGTGTGCTGGCGCTGGAGAGCGGGGAGAGCGCGGCGTACGGCACCGGCGTGTTCGACACGGCCAGCATCGTGAAGGTCGATGTGCTGGCCGCGCTGCTGCTCCAGACCCAGGACGCGGGCCGGGAGCTGACCGAGCGGGAGCGGACGCTCGCGGCGGCGATGATCCAGCAGAGCGACAACGACGCCACGGACGTGCTGTGGCGGGTGATCGGCCGGCAGTCCGGCCTGGACGCGGCGAACGCGCGGCTCGGTCTCACCGCCACCACCGGCGGGGCGGGCGGCCACTGGGGCCTCACCCAGACGACGGGCGCGGACCAGCTGACCCTGTTGCGGCAGATCTTCGGCCCCGCGCACGCCTCGGTCCTGGACACCACCTCCCGGGACTATCTGCGCCTGCTCATGGGCACGGTGATACCGGAACAGCAGTGGGGCATATCGGCGGCTGGGAGCGGCGGCGCGGTGGGCACGGAGCTGAAGAACGGCTGGCTGCCCCGCAGCACCACCGGGCTGTGGGACGTCAACAGCATCGGCCGGGTGACGGTGGAGGGCCGGTCGTATCTGATCGCGGTGGTCTCGGACGGTCACCCGGACTACGAGAGCGGGGTCGCGGCCGTGGAGAGCGCGGCCAGGGAAGCGGTGAGCGCGCTCAGCGCCGGCCCGCGCGGCCAGGGCGTCTGAGCGTCCACAGCTGCCAGCAGGAGATCCCCAGCAGGGCCGCTCCCAGCACCCCGGAGACCGGGGCCAGCCAGGGCGTTCCCCCGCCGCCGCTCGGCTCGGGGCGCGGGCCGGGGCCGAAGTGGGTTCCGGCGTGAGCCTCGGAGGCCGGCGGGGCGCCGTGCTCCGGCAGGGCCGCGGCGGCTTCGAGGGCGGCGGCCGGATCCACCAGCCCGGCGCCGAGCGCGTCGCTGCGCCCGCCGGGCGGCGGGTCCTGGGTGGTCGTGGTCAGCAGGGTACGGACCTGGGCCGGGGTCAGCTCGGGGTGCGCGGCCAGCAGCAGGGCGGCGGATCCGGAGACGAAGGCGGCGGCGGCCGAGGTGCCCCAGCCGGCGTAGTAGAGGCCGTTCGGGGCGGCGACGATGACGTCCTTGCCGGGGGCGCTGAGGGCGGCGTACCAGCGGCGGGTGGAGAACTCGGCGCGGCCGCCGCTGCGGTCCACGGCGGTGACGGCGATCACCCCGGGGTAGCCGGCCGGGTAGGAGACCGGGTCGCCCTTCTCCCCGCTGTTGCCGGCCGAGGCGATCACGACGGCGCCCTTGCCCAGCGCGTAACGGATCGCCGCGTCCTCCTCGGGGTCGGGGTGGGCGGATTCGCTGTCGTCGCCGAGCGAGAGATTGATGACGTCGGCGCCCTGGTCGGCGGCCCACCTGATGCCCTCCGCGAGGGCGCCGCGCCTTGCGTCGCGGGCGGCGTCGCGCTCGGGGTCGTCGTCCTCCAGCAGGACGCGGACCGGCAGGATGCGGGCCTCGGGTGCGACGCCGATCACGCCGTTGTCCCGGCCGGGGCCGTGGCCGCGTCCGGCGATGATCCCGGCCATGGCGGTGCCGTGCGCGGCCCAGGTCTCGTCGCCGGGGGCGGCGCCCATGCCGATGAGGTCGCGGCCCTCCAGGACGGCGCCGGCCAGGTCCGGGTGGCCGGCGTCCACGCCGGTGTCCAGCACGGCGACGGTGACGCCCGCGCCCCGGGTGGTCTCCCACGCCCGCGGCACGTTGATGGCGTCGAGTGCCCAGCGCTGCTGATCGCGTATCGAGTCGGCGGCGGCGGGCGGCGTGCCGAGGACGAACAGCGTGCACAGCAGCACGAGCGCGACGAGCGGGGCCGGTAGCGGCCGGCGGGCGGGCGCGGTCATCCGTGTTCCTCGGTGAATCGGTCGGCGGCCCGGCGGATGTTCCGCTCGATCCGGTCCGCGACGCCCATCGCCTCGTGGCCGAGTCCGGCCAGCGCGACCACGGTGTCCTGTCCCTCCGCGACCGCCTCGGTGGCGGCCTGCGGGGCGTCGGCGGTCCGGCCGTCGGCGAAGCCGGTGACCGCGTACACGATGACGGGGGCGTCGGTGAGCACCCGTACCGTCCAGGTGGCGCGCTGCGCGGCGCCGAATGTCTCGGCGGCGGTGCCGGGGGCGGGGTGGGTGGCGGGCATGAGGTCGGCGCGCAGGCCGAGTCCGCCGGTCGCGAAGCGCTCGGCCAGCGCCTCGGTGGCCGCCGGGTCGGCGTCGGTGAACACCATGCCGACGGTGGTGACGGCGGTGACGGTGTCGTCCACGTAGGTGGCGCGCACGGCGCGTTCGCAGCCGGTACCGGCCAGCAGCGCGCCGGCCAGGTCCTCGCCGAGCGCGGTGGCGCAGTCGGCGTCGGGGGCGACGGCGATCCGGAGCCAGCGGCGCTCGGCTCCGCCGGGTCCCGCGCCCTCGCCGTGCAGTTCGGGCGGGAACAGCTCGTCGACGGGCAGGTCGCGCCA
>NZ_JBHWJL010000153.1:0-11585 GCF_042731495.1 Streptomyces sp. NPDC059853 | reverse complement strand
GGCCCTGGTCCTGCACGACGCCTTCGGGCTCGCCTTCGCCGAGATCGCCCCCGTCCTGGGCGGCACCCCGGCCGCCGCCCGGCAGCACGCCTCCCGCGCCCGGCGCCGGATCGCCGCCGCCCGCGAGCGGCAGGTCACGGCCGACCGCGCCGGACACGCCCGCGTCGTGGCCGCGTTCCGGTCCGCCTGCGAGAACGGGGACCTGCCCGCCCTCGTACGGCTGCTGCACCCCGACGCCGTCTACCTCACCGACGGCGGCGGCCAGGTGCACGCCGCCCGCAAACCCATCACCGGCGGCGCCCGGATCGCCGAGGTGCTGCTGCGTGTCGCGCGCCGCCGGTTCGGCGGCGAAACGCGCGCCCTGCGCCCCATCGAGGCGGGCGGCGAACCCGCCCTGCTCGTTGTCCACGCCGGGCGTCCCCTCTGCGTGGACACCCTGAGCGTCGAGGACGGCCGCATCACCGTCCTGCACCGGCTCCTCAACCCGGACAAGCTCCGCCACCTGCCGCCCGGACTGTGACCGCCGTCACCGTCACATCCGCGGGACCCGCCCCGTCTCCCTGCCGACAGCACCACCCAGCAGCGAGGGAGTACCGGTCCATGACCCGTCTGAACATCGCCGAAGCCGCCCCGGCGTCCTACCAAGCGCTCATCCGCAGCCAGCGCGCGGTGCACGACAGCCCGCTCGACAACGCGCTCTGCGAACTCGTCAAGATCCGTGTCTCGCAGCTCAACGGCTGCCTGTTCTGCATCGACATGCACACCACCCAGGCCCGCCGGGACGGCGAGAGCGAGCAGCGGCTGCACCACCTGGCCGCCTGGCACGAGTCGCCCCTGTACGACGAGCGTGAGCGTGCCGCGCTGGCCTACGCCGAGGCCGTCACCCGCTGCGAGCACGTCGGGGACGCCCAGTGGGCCGATCTGCGCGCCCGCTTCCCCGCCGAGGAGGAACTGGGCCACCTGGTGCTCCAGGTGGCCCTGATCAACGCCCTCAACCGGCTCGCCGTCCCGCTGCGGACGGAACCGCTGCTCGGGTCTCCCACGGCGTGAGCCGACCGTCCGGGCGGTGACCGGACGCACGGGGGCAGCGGTCAGGAGCCGCCCGCCCGGACCGGTCGCCGCCCACCCGGCGCACGCCGGAGCGCCCCCGTGCACGCAAAAGGCGGCGGCCCCGCCCCCTCGGGGGCAGGACCGCCACCACGGTCCGCTCCGTCGTCACACCCGCGCGTGCCGGCGCCGCCCCCGCTGCGCGGGCGGCGGGGTGTCGTCGTCACCGTCCCGCCCGGCCGCCGCGGCAGCGGCCTGCTCCTTGCGGTGGCCGATCACCAGCACCGTCGCCACCACCACGAAGCCCGCGAGCGCCAGCGCCAGGGTCAGCGGCACCCCCTCGGTGGGCGCGTACAGCGAGGTGTCGTGCTCGTCCTCGCCCTGCCAGGGCCACAGGGCGCGCAGCGCGCCCGCCATCACCCCGGTCAGGATCACCAGCGTCACCCGGTGGAAGTTCTCCAGCAGCCAGCGCAGCACCTTGACGATGAGCGCCAGGCCGACGAGCAGGCCCGCCAGGAAGACCCCGAGGTAGCCGAAGTCGCGCTCGTTCAGCGCCTCGATCGTCGGCTCGTACATGCCGAGCGCCAGCAGCAGGAACGATCCGGAGAGCCCGGGCAGGATCAGCGCGGAGACCGCGATCGCCCCGGAGAAGAACACCACGAGCATGTTGTCGGCCGACGCCGTCGCCGACAGCGAGGTCAGCCAGAAGGCCGCGCCGGCGCCCAGCAGGGCCAGCGGCCACTCGCGCAGCCCCCAGCGCCGCCCCGAACCGCTGAACGGCACCCACAGCGAGGCCAGCACCAGGCCGAAGAACACGGCGTACGCGTACTGCTTGTGGTCGGTCACCAGCGGCGCCAGCAGCCGGCTGCTCAGCAGCAGGCCCACCACCATGCCGATCATCAGCGGCACGATCATCCGCCAGTCGGCCTTCCGGAACTCCTCGCCCGCGCGGCGCAGCCCCTGCCCGCGCGGCACATCCGCGATGGCCAGGCGTATTGCGCTCGTCACATGGCTCGCTCCCGCGATCAGCCGTTCGTAGACGCCGACGATCAGCGCGACGGTGCCGCCGCTGATCCCCGGCAGTGCCTCCGACGCCCCGACCAGGGATCCTTTGAAGGCATCGGTCACACGGCTGCTGCTGGCTTGCTTCGCCATGAGTCTCCACTCTCGGTCTACGCCGGGCACGGCGGTACGGCGCCCTGGGGCGCTGCGAGGCGTTGCGGTGAGGAACATCCTATGCTTCGCATCGTGGGTCCCTCAGTGGGGCCAACCCCCGTAATCGGGCTGTGGACATCTGGAGGCGAGGAGAGCAGCGGACGTGGCCGGCGAGCACAAACGATTCGGCGAGGGCGACGACGGCGACGAGGACCGCCGGAGCCTGACCACCCCGCAGCTGATGCCGGTCCTCCGCTCCGAGGGCCACCCGCACCCCCAGCCGCTCCCGGAGCCCGACGAGCACCCCACCTCCGAGTTCGCCCTCCCCGAAGGGCTGGCCCGGCCACCGGCGCCCGAGCCGGAGGAGGAAGAGGCCTCCGGGTTCGCGGTCCCCGAAGGACTCACCACCACCGCGCCGGCCGAGGAGCGCAGCGAGTTCCGGGCGCCCGGCGGCGCCACCCCGCCGAACGGCACCGCCCAGCTGCCCGTCACCCTGCGCCGCGCCGCGCCCGGCATCCTGTGGCAGGACCGGATGCGCTCCCTCATGCGCGCCGCCCCCACCATCGAGCGCATCACCCCCGAACTGCCCCCGCGCTCGGAGGAGGAAGGCGAGGAACAGCCGGCCGTCCCCCGGGTCCTCGACCTGACTCTGCGCATCGGCGAACTGCTGCTCGCGGGCGGCGAGGGCGCCGAGGACGTGGAGACCGCCATGTTCGCGGTGGCCCACGCCTACGGCCTGGACCGCTGCGACGCCACCGTCACCTTCACGCTGATCTCCATCAGCTACCAGCCGTCCCTGGTGGATCCGCCGTTCACGCTCAGCCGGACGGTGCGCCGCCGGGGCACCGACTACACGCGGCTCGCGGCTGTCTTCCGGCTCGTGGACGACATCTCCTCCGGCGCCGTGACCATGGAGGAGGCGTACGGCCGGCTGGCCACCATCCGCCGCAACCGGCACCCGTACACCAAGTGGCAGCTGACCTTCGCCAGCGGCCTGCTGGCGGGCGCCGCCTCCACCCTGGTCGGCGGCAACTGGCGGGTGTTCGTGCTGGCCATGATCGGCGCGATGCTCGGCGACCGGCTGGCGTGGCTGGCGTCCGGGCGCGGGCTGCCGGAGTTCTACCAGTTCGTGGCCGCCGCCATGGCCCCGGCGCTGATGGGCGTGGGCTGGGCGGCCGGGCACAACAACGCCGCGGGGAAGATCGAGGCCGCCGCCGTCATCACCGGCGGGCTGTTCGCGCTGATCCCCGGGCGGGCGCTGGTGGCCGGCGTGCAGGACGGGCTGACGGGCTACTACCTGACCGCCTCGGCCCGGCTGCTCGAAGTGATCTATCTGATCGTCGGCATCGTGGTCGGGGTGCTGGCGGTGCTCTATCTCGGCGAGGTGTCCGGGGTGAGCCTCCAGCCCGAGGTGGTGGTCCGGCACAGCCGGCCCGTCATCCAGCTGTGCGCCGCGCTGCTGCTGTCGCTGACGTTCTGCGTGCTGCTCCAGCAGGAACGCGGCACCGTGCTGGCGGCCACCCTCAACGGCGGTATCGCCTGGCTGATCTACGGGTCGATGCGGGACACCGCCGGGCTGTCCCCGTTCGCGGCGACGGCGGTGGCGGCGGGCCTGGTGGGCCTCTTCGGGCAGCTCCAGTCCCGGTACCGCTTCACCTCCTCGCTGCCGTTCGTCACGGCCGCGATCGGCCCGCTGCTCCCCGGCAGCGCCACCTATCTGGGGCTGCTCGGCTTCGCGCAGGGGCAGGTGGACACCGGCCTCCAGAACCTGCTGCTGGCGGTGTCGCTGGCGCTGGCGATCGCCATCGGAGTGAATCTGGGCAGCGAAATGGCCCGGCTCTTCATCAAGACGCCGGGCCAGACCACTCCGCTGACCCCGCTGGGCAGGCGGGGGGCCAAACGGACCAGGGGCTTCTAACCCCCCGGGTGGTGCTTCAGGGCACCGTTCAGTGCTCGCCGCCGGACTCGGCGAGGCGCTTGAACGAGCGCTCGATCTCGGCCTCGGCCTCGACCCGGCCCACCCAGTTGGCGCCCTCGACGGACTTGCCGGGCTCCAGGTCCTTGTACACCTCGAAGAAGTGCTGGATCTCCAGGCGGTCGAACTCGCTGACGTGGTGGATGTCCCGCAGGTGCTCCATCCGGGGGTCGCCCGCCGGGACGCACAGCAGCTTGTCGTCGCCGCCCGCCTCGTCGGTCATCCGGAACATGCCGATGGCGCGGCACTGGATCAGGCAGCCGGGGAACGTCGGCTCGTCCAGCAGCACCAGGGCGTCCAGCGGGTCACCGTCCTCGCCGAGGGTGCCCTCGACGAAGCCGTAGTCGGCCGGGTAGACGGTGGAGGTGAACAGGTGCCGGTCCAGGCGGATGCGGCCGGACTTGTGGTCCACCTCGTACTTGTTCCGAGAACCCTTCGGAATCTCGATGGTGACGTCGAACTCCACGGGGGGCTCCTTAAGCGATCTGTGCTGTCGGCAGGGGTTAAGTTTCCCTCACGCAGGAGTGTGCTCGCGAAAGGGGCTGGTCGCTGTGCCGGTGCGGTGGTCACAAGCGGTGCGGGTGGTGCTGGGAGCGCCGACCCGGCGGCTGGTCACGGCCGCCGCGGCGGCGGGACTCGCCGCCGCGGCGCTGACCGTCGCCCTGTCCGGTCCGTGGGACTCCGGGCAGCGCACGGCCGAGCGGCACGCCGCCGCCGGGATCGCCGCCGAACGCGAGGTCGCCGACCTGGAGAAGATCGTCGCCGGGCTGCCGTCCGCGCCGCCCGTCCTGGAGCCGCTGGGGGAGCGGGTGTCGGGTTCCGCCGCCTCCGCGGGCTCGGCCGGGGTCACCGACCTCGCCGCGGCCCTCGCCCCGCTGGGCGACGCGGCGCTGGGCAGCGGCGGCGCCGCCGTCTCCGTGGTGGACATCGCTGACGGCACCGTGCTGTACGCCTCCGGCCAGGACGCCGCCCGCACCCCGGCCTCCACCGTCAAGCTGGTCACCTCGGTGGCCGCACTGCGCGCGCTCGGCCCCGACCACCGGCTGTCCACCACGGTCGGCTGGGACGAGGCGGCCCGGCGCGTGGTGCTCGTCGGCGGCGGCGACCCGACCGTGCTGGCCGCCGACTACGCCGCCCTGGCCGAGGAGACGGCCGCGGAGCTGACGGACCGTGGCGTCACCGAGGTGCGCGTCGGCTACGACGTCTCGCTGTGGGACGGCGGCGAGGACCTGCACCCCATCGGCGTCAACGACAACATCGCGCCGCTGACCCCGCTCCAGGTCAACGAGGGCCGCCTGGACGACTCCACGCACGGCCCCACGCTGCGCTCCGCCGACCCGGCCACGGACGCGGTGCGCACCTTCACGGACGCGCTGCGGGCCGCCGGCGTCACGGTCACCGGCGAGCCGGAGCGGGCCGGCGGCCAGGACACCGAACGGCTCGCCCGGCACCGCTCGGCGCCGATGTCGGTGCTGGTCGAGCGGATGCTGACGTACAGCGACAACGACCTCGCCGAGGCGCTGGGGCGCGCGGTCGCGCTCAAGGCGGGACAGCCGGTGACGTTCGCCGGTGTCGGCCGGGCGATCGGCGACGAACTCGCCGGGCTGGGGCTGCCCGTGGACGGGGTGCGGCTCGCGGACGCCAGCGGCCTGGACCGCTCGGGGCAGCTGACCGCCCAGCTGCTCACCGGGGTGCTGACCGCCGCCGCCGACCCGGCCCTCCCGGAGCTGCGGCCCGCGCTGACCGGCATGCCGGTGGCCGGATTCACCGGCACGCTGACCGGCCGCTACGGGGCCGGTACCGACGGGGCGGCGGACGGCGCGGGCGTGGTCCGGGCCAAGACCGGCACCCTGACCGGGGTGAACACCCTGGCCGGCACGGCCGTCACCTCCGAAGGCCGGGTGCTGGCGTTCGCCTTCCTGGCAGCCGACACCACGGACGCCGACGCCGCCCAGACCGCCCTGGACCGGGCGGCGACCGCGCTGGCCACCTGTTCCTGCGGCTGACACCGCCCCCGCACCCGCTCGCCGCCCCCGCCCGTCGCCCGGACGGCCCAGCGCCGGGCGCGCCGCCGGAGCGGCGGCACGCGGCCCCGGCGGCCGGGTGCGGGGGCGGGCGGCGGCTACCGGTCGCGGGAGCGGCGCCGTACCGTGGGGCGCATGACGAGTTTCGGCGGTACGGATCTGGTCGACTGGAATCTCGCGGTGTCCACGGCGACCCGGATGACCCGGCCGGGTCCCGAGGTCGGCCGCGACGAGCCGCGCCCCCACGACGCGGCGCTGCGCCGGCACGCCGAGGCCGCGCGCGAGCACGTGCACGGCTTCACCGTCCACTACAAAAGGGCCGGTGACACCCCCGTCCTGGTCGTGGACCGGCCCGGCTGGATCCGCGCCAACGTGGCCGGCTTCCGGGAACTGCTGGGCCCGGTGATGGCCCGCATGCGCGAGCGCCGCTCCGGCGTCCCCGGCGGCGCGGCGCTCACCGCGGTCGGCTCCAAGGTCACCGGCGTCGAGGTCGGGATGCTGATGTCCTTCCTGTCCTCCCGGGTGCTCGGCCAGTACGAGACGTTCGCCCCCGCCTCCGCCGGGCTGCCCGCCCGCCCCGGCGGCGGCCGGCTGCTGCTGGTGGCCCCCAACGTCGTCCAGGTCGAGCGGGAACTCGACGTCAACCCGCACGACTTCCGGCTGTGGGTGTGTCTGCACGAGGAGACCCACCGCACCCAGTTCACCGCGGTGCCCTGGCTGCGCGACCATCTGGAGGGCGAGATCCAGGGGTTCCTCAAGGAGTCCGACGTGGACCCCGGCACCCTGGCCGAACGCTTCCGGCAGGCGGCGCAGGCCGTCACCGGCAAGAGCCCGGAGGGCGGCGAGGACGCGGGCGGGCGCGGTCTGGTGGATCTGGTGCAGACCCCGGCGCAGCGGGAGATCCTGGACCGGCTCACCGCCGTGATGTCCCTGCTGGAGGGGCACGCCGACTACGTCATGGACGGGGTCGGCCCGGCCACCGTCCCCTCGGTCGCCGAGATCCGCGAGAAGTTCACCCGCCGCCGGGCCACCGGCGCCGGGCGCCTGGACCGGGCGCTGCGCAAGGTGCTGGGCATGGACGCCAAGCTGCGGCAGTACCAGGAGGGCGAGCGGTTCGTCCGCACGGTGGTGGAGGAGGCCGGTATGAACGGTTTCAACAAGGTGTGGACGTCGCCGAACACCCTGCCCACCAAGGACGAGATCGCCGACCCCCGGGCGTGGGTGGCCCGGGTCCGGCCGGCGGCGACGGGGTGAGGGAAGCCCGGACGGCAGGCATACGCACCGATATCACTCGTACGAGGGACCGTCGGGCGATAGTTGGCGTGCGATGCTCGGGTACCAGGGCTCCTCTGTCACCATTTACGCACCCAGCGTGACATTGCTCCCCGAGCCCCCACCTCCCTCAGCTCCCTTGAGCGTCCCCAGGAAGAAGTGATGCGGACATGGGTCCCCACCCCGCGGTCGCGGCGATACGTCTGGCAGTCCGCCGTGTGCTCCACGATCTGCTGCGCGAAACCCCGCTCCCCCCGCACCTCCCGCTCTCCCCGGCCGCCCCGGCAGGACCGCCCGCCCCGGTCGTCCTGGTCGCCGCCTCCGGCGGCGCCGACTCCATGGCCCTCGCCTCCGCGCTCGCCTTCGAGGCCCCCAGGGCCGGCCTGCGGGCCGGCGCCGTCACCGTCGACCACGGGCTCCAGGACGGCTCCGCCGCCCGCGCCGCCGAGGTCGCCGAACGCCTCACCGCCCTGGGCCTGGCCCCCGTCGACATCGCCACCGTGACCGTCGGCCGCGACGGCGGCCTGGAGGCCGCCGCCCGCTCCGCCCGCTACCGGGCCCTCGACGCCGCCGCCGACCAGCACCGGGCCGCCGCCGTCCTCCTCGGCCACACCCGCGACGACCAGGCCGAGACCGTCCTGCTCGGCCTCGCCCGCGGCTCCGGGGTCCGCTCGCTGTCCGGGATGGCCGCCGTCTCCGGCGGCACCGCGGGCCACACCGGCCGCTACCGCCGCCCCTTCCTCGGCGTCGACCGCCAGACCACCCGCAAGGCCTGTCTGGTGCAGTCCCTGCCGGTGTGGGACGACCCGCACAACTGCGACCCCTCCTACACCCGTTCCCGGGTGCGCCACGAGGCGCTGCCCGTGCTGGAGAAGGCGCTGGGCCGCGGGGTCGTGGACGCGCTGGCGCGGACCGCCTCCCTCGCCCGGGACGACGCCGACGCGCTCGACGAGTGGGCCGCCCGCGCCACGGTGGCCGCCACCGCCGAGGACGGCTCCCTGGAGATCGCCGCGCTGGCCGCCCTGCCCCCCGCCGTCCGCCGCCGCGTGCTGCGCGGGGCGGCCGTGGCGGCGGGCGCCCCGGCGGGCTCGCTGTTCGCCCGGCACATCGCCGAGACCGACCGGCTGGTCACCGACTGGCACGGCCAGCGGCCCCTCAACCTGCCCGGCCGGGTGGAAGCCGCGAGGCAGGGTGGCAGACTGGTCCTCCGGCAGGCGGACCGAGGAGACCGGGCGGACCGCTAGAGCGGCAAGCGGCAGAGAGTGACGCGGGTGCACGAGAAGGACATGGGCGCGGACCTGGAGTCGGTGCTCATCACCAAGGAAGAGATCGACGCGAAGCTGGCCGACCTGGCCGCGAAGATCGACACGGAGTACGCGGGCAAGGATCTGCTCCTGGTGGGGGTGCTCAAGGGAGCGGTGATGGTCATGGCCGACCTCGCCCGGGCCCTGTCCTCCCCCGTCACGATGGACTGGATGGCGGTGTCCTCCTACGGGGCGGGCACCCAGTCCTCCGGGGTGGTGCGGATCCTCAAGGACCTGGACGTCGACATCAAGGGCCGGCACGTCCTGATCGTCGAGGACATCATCGACTCCGGGCTGACCCTGTCCTGGCTGCTGTCGAACCTCGGCTCGCGGGAGCCGGCCTCGCTGAAGGTGGTCACGCTGCTGCGCAAGCCCGACGCGGCGAAGGTCGACATAGAGGTCGAGTGGGTCGGCTTCGACATCCCCAATGAATTCGTGGTGGGATACGGCCTGGACTACGCGGAGAAGTACCGGAACCTTCCCTTCGTCGGTACGCTCGCGCCGCACGTCTATCAGGGCTGAACCGCCCGCGCGGAACGCTTCGCGGTCGCCCCGCGTTGCGTGATTATGGACAAGCGGCCACATCCCACGGTCCCCGGCGCCGCCGGAGGGCCGCTTTGGGGTACGGTCGCGGATGAAGCAGGACGTAGGACACGCCGCGCACAGCGGATCCCAGCCGGGGGCTGTGCCTCTACATGGCAGGAGGGACGGGGCCGCACCGCCCCGTGTGAATAGACGTGAAGCGCTATTTCCGTGGGCCAGTGATGTGGATCGTACTGGCCGTCCTTGCCGTGGTGCTGCTGATGCAGGTGTTCACCTCGTCCGAGGGCTACAAGAAGGTGGACACCAGCAAGGTCGTCCAGGCGATCGCCCAGAATCATGTCCAGTCCGCCGAGCTGACCACCGGCGACGAGCAGAACATCAAGATCGAGCTGAAGTCCGGCCAGGAGATCGAGGGCACGACCAAGGTCCAGGCCAGCTACATCGACGGTCAGGGCGAGAATCTGGCCGGCACGCTCCAGGACAAGGTCGCCTCCGGTGATCTGGAGGGCGGCTACACCGTCTCGCCCAAGTCGCAGAACCCGTTCGTCGGGATGCTGCTGACCATCCTGCCGCTCCTGCTCATCATCGTCGTCTTCCTGTTCCTGATGAACCAGATGCAGGGCGGCGGCTCCCGGGTGATGAACTTCGGCAAGTCCAAGGCCAAGCTCATCAGCAAGGACACCCCGAAGACGACCTTCGCGGACGTGGCCGGCTCGGACGAGGCCGTCGAGGAACTGCACGAGATCAAGGAGTTCCTGCAGGAGCCCGGCAAGTTCCAGGCCGTCGGCGCCAAGATCCCCAAGGGCGTGCTGCTGTACGGCCCGCCCGGCACCGGCAAGACCCTGCTGGCGCGCGCGGTGGCCGGCGAGGCCGGGGTGCCGTTCTACTCCATCTCCGGCTCCGACTTCGTCGAGATGTTCGTAGGTGTCGGCGCCTCCCGGGTCCGTGACCTGTTCGAGCAGGCCAAGGCCAACGCGCCGGCCATCGTCTTCGTCGACGAGATCGACGCGGTCGGCCGGCACCGCGGCGCCGGCATGGGCGGCGGCCACGACGAGCGCGAGCAGACCCTCAACCAGCTGCTGGTCGAGATGGACGGCTTCGACGTCAAGGGCGGCGTCATCCTCATCGCCGCCACCAACCGCCCCGACATCCTGGACCCGGCGCTGCTGCGGCCCGGCCGCTTCGACCGGCAGATCGCCGTGGACCGCCCCGACATGCAGGGCCGTCTGGAGATCCTGAAGGTCCACCAGAAGGGCAAGCCGGTCGCCCCGGACGTCGATCTGGGCGCGGTCGCCCGGCGTACCCCCGGCTTCACGGGTGCCGACCTGAACAACGTCCTCAACGAGGCGGCGCTGCTGGCCGCCCGCGGCAACGCCAAGCTGATCGACAACAAGTTCCTCGACGAGGCCATCGACCGCGTCGTGGCCGGTCCGCAGAAGCGCACCCGCATCATGAGCGACAAGGAGAAGATGATCACCGCGTACCACGAGGGCGGACACGCCCTGGTCGCGGCGGCCTCTCCGAACAGCGACCCGGTGCACAAGGTGACGATCCTCTCCCGCGGCCGGGCGCTCGGCTACACCATGGTGCTGCCCGAGGAGGACAAGTACTCCACGACGCGCAACGAGATGCTGGACCGCCTCGCCTACATGATGGGCGGGCGCGCGGCCGAGGAGCTGGTCTTCCACGACCCGACCACCGGCGCGGGCGACGACATCGAGAAGGCCACCGGCACGGCCCGGGCGATGGTCACCCAGTACGGGATGACCGAACGGCTCGGCGCGATCAAGTTCGGCTCCGACCAGTCCGAGCCCTTCCTGGGCAAGGAGATGTCCCACCAGCGCGACTACTCGGAAGAGGTCGCCGGGCTGGTGGACGAGGAGGTCAAGAAGCTGATCGAGACCGCGCACAACGAGGCGTGGGAGATCCTGGTCGAGAACCGGGACGTCCTCGACAACCTCGTCCTGGAGCTGCTGGAGAAGGAGACGCTCAACAAGGAGGAGCTGGCGGAGATCTTCCGCCCGGTCGTCAAGCGCCCGGCCCGCCCGGCGTGGACCGGCTCCGCCCGGCGCACCCCCTCCACCCGGCCCCCGGTCTCCGTCCCGGTGAAGAACGTCCAGCTGGCCAACGGCAGTGGTGAGAACGGCCCGACCACCTCGCTGGAGAAGATCATCGGCACCGAGACGGGAGACCGTCCCACCGCCGAGTGACCCTGGTCACCACGGAATACCGGCCGCGCCCCCCACGCTTTAGGCTTGGGGGGCG
>NZ_JBHWJL010000152.1:0-11688 GCF_042731495.1 Streptomyces sp. NPDC059853 | reverse complement strand
AGTCCGTGCATCCACAGCGTCTCGATCTCCCGGGACCCGGTCGGCTCGGTGGTGGTGTCCACCAGGGCCACCACCTGCGGGCCGCGCAGATCCACCCCCGATTCCGGCCGGGGGACGGCGGTGCGCACCTCGCGGAAGCCCAGCCACCGCAGGAACTGGGCCGCGCACGCCACCGCGTCGTACCCGGTCCTGATGGTCAGTGGGGTGAACGGCGCCCGTTCGCGCTCCCCGTCCCGGGCCGCCCCGGACTCCGGCCGCCCGGCGGACAGCCGCACCGTCACCCCGCAGGGGCAGTCGAACTCCGGCTGGGGCCACTGCCCGGCCCGGCCGCAGGAGGGGCAGTCCAGTTCGGCCCAGGAGGCCGCCCACGACCGGTGCCGTACCGGGGCGGGGTCACGGTCCCACCGCACCGGGACGGACACCGCTGCCCCGCAGGAGCATGGGTACTCCGGGGGAACATAGGTGTGTTCGCGGCGGCACGCCGGACAGCGTACGGGCCTGCTCTGCTTCATCGGACGCTCCCGGGCCTGCGCTGGGCCATCTCAGTGTTCCTTATGGTCCCTTGATCACGCAGGAGTATGCTCACCCGTGGTGGCGGTACGTCATCCGGAGTGCGTCAATGGGGTCACGGCTGTTCACGCGAATGTGACCGGGACTTTCGCCCTCCGTATGGCGCACTGTGCGGACAGTGATATTTACTGTCGTTGTTCGTGGCGGCCGGGCGCCAAGCATGCGCCGGGCGGACGCGGGCGCGTCGGGTGGTGTGGACGGCAGGGGAGGGCCCAGTGGTGGCAGGCGAGGCCGAGGTCGCGCGCGTCAGCGCGAGCGCGGTGGCCGACGAAGGAGATCCCCGGCTCGCGGCCCTGCGGACGGCGGTGGAACGGCTGCGCGCGGACCTGAGCGGTTATCAGGCCTGGCTGGCCGACCGGCAGGTGGCCGAGCGCGAGCTGACGGTGCTGGCCGAGCAGCTGGCCGGCGGGGTCCCCGAGGCCACGCTGCTGAGCGAGGTGCTGCTGCGGATCGCGGCGGCCGTCGGTTCGGTCAGCGCGCTGGCCCCGGCGCTGGGCCAGCTGCGCGAGGCCGTCGAGTTGTTCGGGGTGCCGCGGCACCGGGTGCTGCCGTCCGTGCGGCACGGCGCTTCCTGACCACCGGCCCGTGGCCGCCGCGCCGGGTTAGGTTGGCGGGGTGCGACTGAGACTTGAGTTCACCACCGAACCCTTCGATCTGGACGAGCCGCCCGCGCATGCCCTGATGGCCCGTGAGGTCACCCTGGGCGCGGCGCTCGACACCGTGGACGTCGGCCCCTTCGGCAATACCGTCGAAGGCGGCGCCGACGAGGTGCTGACCCTGGTGAACGAGCTGGTCAGCAAGTCCCTGGCGGTCGGCGCCACCCGGATCTCGCTCCAGCTGAACGTCGTCGAGGGCAGCGGCACGCGGGGCCCGGAGGCCGCCGCGTGAGCGCGCCGGGTGACGGCGCCGAGTCCTTCATAGCCGCCGTCACCCCGCTGGTCGACGCCATCGGCGGCGAACTGCTCGCCCCGGAGCGGGCCGGACCCGACGATGTGGTGCTGTCCTGGCAGGGCACCGCGGCGGTCGCCGTCCGGCTGCCCCATCTCTCCGCTTCGCTGGACCGCATCCTGGCCGAGTTGCGCCGCCGGCACGGCATGCCGCTGGCCGATCTGGACCGCTCCACGAAGCAGCAGGTGGTGCGGACCCTGGAGGCGCGGGGCGCGTTCGCGATGCGGCACGGGGTGGAGACGGTGGCGAGCGCCCTGGGCGTGAGCCGCTTCACGGTATACAACTACCTCAACCGTGAGCAGCGCGGCTGACCGGGCGTACGTCCCCCACCGGCGTGAAAATCAACAAACTGTTGACGTCACTCGGAGTGCCCGGTTAGCTGGCCCCATGCCCGCTGACCCGCCGTCCGCGTCTCCCGCCCGCCTCAGCTGGTTCAACTCCGCGGCGCCCGGCGACCTGCTCGCCGCGCTCCGCCCGATCTGCGCCGCGCCCGCCTGGAGCGGGGCATTGATGTCGGGGCGCCCTTACCCCTCCCCGGCCGCGCTGCTGGCCGCCTCCGACGCCGCCACCGCCGCCCTCGACGCCACCGGCCTCGACCAGGCGCTCGCCGCGCACCCCCCGATCGGCCGTCCCGCCCCGGGCGACGCCACCTCCGCCCGCGAGCAGCGCGGCATGGCCGGTGCCCCGCCCGCGCTCGCCGCCGAGATGCGCGAGCTGAACGACGCCTACCGGGAACGGTTCGGCCACGTCTTCCTCATCTGCGCCACCGGACTCACCGCCGGCCGGCTGCGCGACGCGCTCCGCGCCCGGCTCGGCAACAGCCCCGACACCGAACGCGCGACCGTCCGCACCGAGCTGGCCGCCATCCACCGGCTGCGGCTCACCCGGCTGCTCGCCGACCCCGCCGACTCAACCGATACCACCGACGCCGCCGACCCCGCCCCGCCCCCGGCGGCCGCCACCACCGTCTCCACCCACATCCTGGACACCGCCGCCGGCCGCCCCGCCCCCGGCATCGCGGTGGACCTGTCGGTCCCCGGCCCGGCCCCCGGCACCTGGACCGCGCACGCCGCCGCCGTCACCGACGCGGACGGCCGCTGCACCGGCCTGCCACCGCTGCCCGCGCACGCCACCACCGCCCGGCTGCGCTTCGCCGTCACCGGCCCGTTCTTCCCCGAGATCAGCACCACCTTCGCCGTCACCCCCGGCGAGCACCACCATGTCCCGCTGCTGCTCAGCCCGTTCGGCTACTCCGTCTACCGAGGGAGCTGACCCCGCGATGCCCACACTCGGCCAGAACCAGTACGGCAAGGCGGAGACCCGCGTCGTCCGCGTCACCCGCGACGGCGCCACCCACCACCTGGAGGACCTCAAGGTCTCCGTCGCCCTCTCCGGCGACATGGACGAGGTGCACTACTCCGGCTCCAACGCCGCCGTCCTGACCACCGACGCCACCAAGAACACCGTCTTCGCCTTCGCCAAGGAACACGGCATCGGATCACCCGAACGCTTCGGCATCCTGCTCGCCCGGCACTTCACCGAGTCGCAGCCCACCCTCACCCGGGCCAGGATCCGCCTGGAGAGCTACGCCTGGGAACGCGTGCCCACCCCCGGCGACGGCGAGCACTCCTTCCTGCGCGACGGACGCGGCATCCGCACCGCCCAGGTGACCCACGACGCCGAGGACGGCTGGGACGTGCTCTCCGGCCTGACCGGGGTCACCGTCCTGAACACCACGGGATCGGAGTTCCACGGCTTCCTCCGCGACCGCTACACCACCCTCGCCGAGACCCGCGACCGCGTCCTGGCCACCGACGTCACCGCCCTGTGGCGGCACCGCTGGGACGGCCCGGCCGAGGACCGCGACTGGAACGCCTCGCACGCCGCCGCCCGCCGCCACCTGCTCGACGCCTTCGCCGGGACGTACTCGTACTCGCTCCAGCAGACCCTGTACGGCATGGGCGCACGCGTCATAGACCACCGCCCCGAGATCGACGAGATCCGGCTCTCCCTGCCCAACAAGCACCACTTCCTGGCCGACCTCACCCCCTTCGGCATGGAGAACGACACCGAGGACAGCGCCGTCTACTTCGCCGCCGACCGGCCCTACGGCCTCATCGAGGCGACCGTGCTGCGCGAGGGCACCACCGCCCGCATCCCCATCGACGCCACCAACCTCTGAGGGGGCACCCGCCGTATGACCACCGTCATCGAGCACTGCGCGATCGCCACCGTCGACGCGGTGGACACCGAGTACAGCGACGGCCATCTGGTGATCACCGGCGACCGAATCGCGGCGGTCGGCCCCGGCCCCGCCCCCCGCGACCTGCCCGACGACGGCACCCCGCCGCGCCGCATCGACGCCTCCGGCGCGCTCGCCACCCCCGGGCTGATCAACACCCACCACCACTTCTACCAGTGGCTCACCCGCGGCCTGGCCCAGAACGCCCACCTCTTCGACTGGCTCGTCGCGCTCTACCCCACCTGGTCCCGCATCGACGAACGCATGGTGCACGCCGCCGCCCGCGCCTCCCTCGCCATGATGGCCAGGGGCGGCGTCACCGCCGCCGCGGACCACCACTACATCTTCCCCCGCGGCACCGGCGACCTGCTCGGCGCCGAGATCGAGGCCGCCCGCGAGATCGGCGTACGGTTCACCGCCGCCCGCGGCTCCATGGACCTCGGCACCTCCGACGGCGGCCTGCCCCCGGACTTCGCCGTGGAGAGCATCGACGACGCCCTCGCCGCCACCGAGGCCGCCATCGACACCCACCACGACCCCGGCTTCTCCTCCATGCTGCGGATCGCGGTCGCGCCCTGCTCACCGTTCTCCGTGAGCACCGACCTCATGCGGCGCTCCGCCGAGCTCGCCCGCGCCAAGGGCGTCCGGCTGCACACCCACGGCTCGGAGACCGTCGAGGAGGAGAAGTTCTGCCACGAGCGGTTCGGCATGGGCCCCACCGACTACTTCGCCGAGACCGGCTGGCTCGGCGAGGACGTCTGGATGGCGCACTGCGTCCACATGTCCGACGACGACGTGGCGGCCTTCGCCCGCACCGGCACCGGCGTCGCCCACTGCCCCTCCTCCAACGCCCGCCTCGCCGCCGGTATCGCCCGTGTGCCCGATCTGCTGGCCGCCGGTGTCCCCGTCGGCCTCGGCGTCGACGGCACCGCCTCCAACGAATCCGGCGAACTCCACACCGAACTGCGCAACAGCCTGCTCGTGGCCCGTCTCGGCCCGCACCGCGAAGCGGCGCTCACCGCCCGCCAGGCGCTGCGGCTGGGCACCCACGGCGGGGCCCGGGTGCTCGGCCGCGGCGCCGAGACCGGCTCCCTGGAGCCCGGCAAGCTGGCCGACGTGGTGCTGTGGCAGCTGGACGGGCTCGGCCACTCCACCATCGCCGACCCGGTCGCCGCCCTGGTGCTGGGCCCGCCCGCCCCCGTCACCCTCTCGCTCGTCGGCGGGCGGCCGGTCGTGGAGAGCGGCCGGCTGCTCACCGCCGACGAACGCGACATCGCCCGCACCGCCCGCGCCGAGGCCCGCCGGCTGGCGGAAAGTTCATAGTGCGTCCATGGTCCCGGCCCGGCTCCGCCGCCAGGATCGTGACCATGACGAGCGACGAGCGGACGTACGACCGCCGCCGGCTGCGGCAGTGGCTGGCCGGTACGGCACGGGCAGAGGGCATCGAACGGCGGGACCTGCTGCGGCTGCTGGCCGCGGCCGGGGTCGCGGCGGCGACGGCGGGCACGCCGGCCGGGACCGCCCCGGCGGCGGCCGCGGCCCGGGCGGGCACGGCCACCGCCACGGGCATCGTGAAGCCGCTGCCCGCCGACCGGTTCACCGTCCACGGCACCAACGCCGAAACCCGCTGGGAGGCGCTGCGCGGCACCGGCTACCACACCCCCAACGAGCTGTTCTTCGTCCGCAACCACACCGTCACCCCCGCCCTGGACGCCGCCGGCTGGCGGCTGCGGGTCTGGGGCGACGGACTGCGCCACGCGCGTCCCACCGAGTTCACCCTGGCCGACCTGCGCGCCCTGCCCGCCACCGAACGCTCCGCCTTCGTGGAGTGCGCGGGCAACGGCCGCAGCTTCTTCCAGCGCCAGCAGGGCGAGCCCGTCTCCGGCACCGCCTGGTCGCTCGGCGCCATCGGCACGGCCCGCTGGCGCGGCGTACGGTTGGCCGAGGTGCTGCGCCGGGCCGGGCTGACCCGGCACGCGGTGGACGTCATGCCGCGCGGCCTGGACGACCCGTTCCTCTCCGGCGGCGTCGACCTCGGCCGGGTGCGCCGTCCGCTGCCGATCGCCAAGGCGCTGGACGACGTCCTGCTGGTGTACGAGATGAACGGCGCGCCGCTGCCGCCCGACCACGGTCACCCGGTGCGGCTGCTGGTGCCCTCCTGGATCGGCATCGCCTCGATCAAGTGGCTCGGCGACATCGAGGTGTCCACCACCCCGCTCTACTCGCCGTGGAACACCGACCTCTACCGGCTGTTCGGCCCCGGCCACCCGGCGGAGGGCAGCGCCCCGCTGACCCGGCAGACCCTCAAGAGCGCCTTCGAACTCCCGTGGGAGGCACCGCTGGCCCTCGGCCGCCCGCAGCTGCTCACCGGCCGCTCCTGGTCGGGCGGGCGCGGGGTGCGCACGGTCCGGGTGAGCGTGAACGGCGGCGCCGACTGGCACCCGGCGACGCTGCACGACCCGCCGCGCGCGGGCGGCTGGACGCGCTGGTCGCTGCGGTGGACCCCGCGCACCGCCGGGCCCACCGAGCTGCTGGCCCGGGCCACCGACCTGGACGGCACCACCCAGCCGGACCGCACCCCGCACAACAGCCAGGGCTACCTCTTCGACGCGGTGGTCCGGCACCCGGTGACGGTGGGCTGAGCGCGCGTCAGCGGGCCCGCGCCCACAGCCGGTAGTCGTCGGGGGCCCGGGAGCTCCACCCGGATCATCGTCTCGTCGTGGGCGGGTGATGTAGCGCAGGAGCCCGACGACGAGATCGGTGGACGCCTCGGCGACCGGGGCCCGGGTCGAGGCGTCCATCGCGCCGTGGATGGCCGAGCCGGCCGGGGCACCGTCGATCAGGCCGACGAGACGCTCCTCCAGGTGTGGTCGGATGCGCCGTCATTCCGTGCGCGTTGAAGACGGTGTGGGAGCCGACCGCCGCCGTCCCGGCCGCCCCGTGGCGATCGAGGCGGCGGTGACGGTCAGCAGGGCGGTCAGGGCGAGTGCGAGCACGCCGCTCGGCGGGAGCCGGAGAGCAAGAGTCACGTGCATGGCTCGTTGTGCCCGGCCGGCACCCGCCGCACCGGGCGTGCTCAGTCCAGCAGTTCGTAGGCGGGCAGCGTCAGGAAGTCGATGTACGTCTCGTCCAGCGCGATCCGCAGCAGCAGGTCGAAGGCGCGCTGCCAGCCGTCCGCCGCGAAGGCGTCCTCGCCCACCTCGTCCCGGATGGCGAGGAGTTCGTCGGCGGCGATGCGCCGGACCCAGTCCCGGGTGACCTTCTGCCCGTCCGCCAGCTCCACCCCCGCGTGGATCCACTGCCACAGCTGGGAGCGGGAGATCTCGGCGGTGGCCACGTCCTCCATCAGATGGAAGACGGCGACCGCGCCCCGGCCGGCCAGCCAGGACTGGAGGTAACGGGTCCCCACCTGCACCGCGTTGCGGACCCCGGCCTCGGTGGGCCGGGCGGTCAGCGAACCGACGTCCAGCAACTCGGCGGCCGTCACCCGCACGTCCTCGCGCAGCCGGTCCTTCTGGTGCGGGCGCTCGCCCAGCACCGCGTCGAAGGACTCCCGGGCCACCGGCACCAGGCCCGGGTGGGCCACCCACGAGCCGTCGAAGCCGTCGGCCGCCTCCCGGTCCTTGTCGCTCCTGACCTTCTCGAAGGCCAGGGCGTTGGCGTCGGCGTCCTTGGCCGGGATGAACGCCGCCATGCCGCCGATCGCGTGCGCGCCGCGCTTGTGGCAGGTCCGCACCAGCAGTTCGGTGTAGGCCCGCATGAACGGGGCCGTCATGGTCACCGCGTTGCGGTCCGGCAGCACGAACGCCGGTCCTGCGTCCCGGAAGTTCTTGATGAGCGAGAAGAGGTAGTCCCAGCGCCCGGCGTTCAGCCCCGAGGCGTGGGCGCGCAGTTCGTAGAGGATCTCCTCCATCTCGAAGGCGGCGGTGATCGTCTCGATCAGCACGGTGGCCCGGACCGACCCGTGGTCGATGCCGATGTACTCCTCGGCGAACGTGAACACGTCGTCCCACAGCCGCGCCTCGCGATGCGACTCCAGCTTGGGCAGGTAGAAGTAGGGCCCCTTGCCGAGTTCCAGCAGGAGCGCGGCGTTGTGGAAGAAGTACAGCCCGAAGTCGACCAGCGCGCCGGGCACCGGGCGGCCGTCCAGCACGAGGTGCCGCTCGTCCAGATGCCAGCCCCGGGGCCGGGCGACCACGGTGGCCAGCTCCTCCTCGGGCTTCAGCGCGTAGCGCTTGCCGCGCTCGTCGGTGAAGTCGATGCGACGGCGGTGGGCGTCGGCGAGGCTGAGCTGACCGCCGATCACATTGGCCCAGGTGGGGGAGGAGGCGTCCTCGAAGTCGGCGAGCCACACCCGCGCCCCGGAGTTGAGGGCGTTGACCGTCATCTTGCGGTCGGTGGGCCCGGTGATCTCCACCCGCCGGTCGAGGAGCGCCTCGGGGGCCGGGGCGACCTGCCAATCGCCCTCCCGGATGTGGGCGGTCTCCGGAAGGAAGTCGAGGGTGCCGGTCCGGGCGATCTCGGCCCGCCGTTCGGCACGCGCGGCGAGCAGTTCGTCCCGCCGGGGGGTGAACCGCCGGTGCAGCTCGGCCAGGAAGGCCAGCGCCTCGTCGGTCAGCACCTCCTCCTGGCGGTCGACAACAGCCGTGACGGCCATGGCACTCACTCCTTCGCGGGGCGACGCGGAACCAGCTGGAAAATGGATACTAGTTTTCTCATCGCGGAACCTCAATGAGGTGTTCCGAACGCCGCGAGGTCCCCGGGGGTGTCCAGATCGGCGGGATCGGCGATGTCCCCGCACTCCACCAGCCCCACACCGGCCGCCCGCTCCCGCAGATAGTCCCGCGCGCCCCGGTCGCCGCGCGCGGCGACCCGCACCCCGGCGAAATGGCCGGCCCCGATGAGCACCGGATGCCCGCGCCGCCCGCCGTACCCGGCGGTGGCCAGCGCATCCGGGGACCGGTACGCCCCCCGCACCCGCGCGACGGCCGCGGCCCCCACCCCCGGCTGATCCACCAGCAGCACCAGCGCGGCCGCCCCGCCGGCCGCGGCCACCGCGTCCAGACCGGTGCGCAGCGAGGACCCCATGCCGGACTCCCACGCCGGGTTGTCGACGGGTGTGGCACCGCCGAGCACGTCCAGCCGCCGCACCTCCGCCGCCCGCGCCCCCAGCACCACGACGACATGCCCGCAGCCGCCGTCCCGCAGCGCCCGCACCCCCCGCTCCACCAGCGTCCGCCCCCCGACCCGCAGCAGCGCCTTCCCGCCCCCACCCATCCGCCGCCCCCCGCCGGCGGCGAGCAGCAGGCCGACGACGTCGTTCACTGCCGGTAGGGGGGCAGTTCGCGGCTGTCCAGGTGCCAGCGGCCGACCGAGACCTTGTCGCCGAACGTGTAGTCGTGCCGGGCCCGGTTGGCGAAGTCCGACGGGGACACCACCTCGCCGACCAGTTCCAGCAGCGACGCCTCCCAGCTGCCCGGGGTGTCCATGGCGCTCTCGGGCAGTACCACCACGTCCGGCCGGCGCAGGATCCCCAGCCCCGGGTGTTCCACATCGCCCCCGGTGTGGGCCACGAGATCGCCGTCGAGTTGCTGATTCAGCTGGCGTGCGACGCGCATCGCGATCAGCTCGCGGGTGCCCGAGGGGGACATCATCATGATGATGGAACCGTCCGAGATCTCAACTTTGGCTGCTTAGGGAATCTCACCGAGCCGGACCGCGATCTCCCGGATCCGCTCATACTCCATGACGTGCTCCTCGATGCGGGGCTTCCAGTGTGCAGCCCGGGGCGTCGAGGATTCCAACGGCGCGACCGTCATGTCCGGACCCCCGCCCGGGTCGCGGTGGCCGGTGCGGCGATGTCCACCGCCCGTGCAGGGGGACGACGGTGCCGGATCGCTCATGTGCTGCTCCTCCCTCGGTGGCGCGGTCGCGGGCAGGCGACCCTTGCGAACGCTCGGGCGTCCGCCGGGAGGTGCATCGATACTGCGTGTTCTTGTCAGCCGATCAGGTCATCGCGCCCAGCGGGTTCACGGGCCGGCCAGCGCCGCCGACAGATCGCCGGCCACCGCGCGGAGGATGGGGGCGAAGCGTTCCGTCGCGCGCTCCGTCACCCGGCCCGCCGGGCCGGAGATCGAGATCGCCGTCGCCGTGGGGGAGTCCGGGACCCGCACCGCGATGCAGCGCACCCCTATCTCCTGCTCGTTGTCGTCCACCGCGTACCCCCGCTCCCGCACCGTCCGCAGCGCCCGTACGAACGCGTCCGGCGTGGTGATCGTCCGCTCCGTCGAGGCCGGCATGCCGGTGCGCGCCAGCAGCGCCCGCACCTGCTCCTCCGGCAGGTCGGCCAGCAGTGCCTTGCCGACCCCCGTGGTGTGCGGCAGCACCCGGCGGCCCACCTCGGTGAACATCCGCATCGAGTGCCGCGAGGGCACCTGCGCCACGTACACGACCTCGTCGCCGTCCAGCAGCGCCATGTTCGCCGTCTCGCCGGTCTCCTCCACCAGCCGCGCCAGCTGCGGACGCGCCCAGGTGGCCAGCGGGCGGGAGGCGGCCTCGCCCAGCCGGATCAGCCGCGGCCCCAGCGCGTACCGGCGGTTGGCCTGCTGCCGTACGTATCCGCAGCTCACCAGCGTCCGCATCAGCCGGTGGATGGTCGGCAGCGGCAGCCCGCTCGCGGCGGCCAGCTCGCTCAGGCCGATCTCGCCCCCCGCGTCCGCCATGTGCTCCAGAAGACTGAAAGCCCGTTCGAGGGACTGGACGCCGCCACCGCCGGTGGAGGGCTTGCGCACATCGGACGGCCGCACGTCGGGTTCCTTTCCCAGCCGATAGCCGCAGCCTACCCGTCCTTGACGAGCCGCCCGGGCCACCCGAGGATCGGTTCAACAAAGCGTTGAAGCAGCCACGGCGAAGGGGTGCCCCTTGTCCGCTGTATCCGATGTGCCCGGTGCGCCGCCCGGGCCGGCCGCACCCGAGGTGGTGCTGCGCTCCACCCGCGTCGTCCTGCCCGACGGCGTACGGCCGGCCGCCGTCGAGATCGCCGGCGGCCGGATCCGCGCCGTGCGGGAGCACTCCGCCCCGCCCGTACCCGGCCAGGTGCTGCGCGACTACGGCGACGCCGCCCTGCTGCCCGGCCTGGTCGACACCCACGTCCATGTGAACGACCCCGGTCGCAGCGAGTGGGAGGGCTTCTCCACCGCCACCGCCGCGGCGGCGGCCGGCGGCATCACCACGCTCGTCGACATGCCCCTCAACAGCCTGCCGCCCACCACCGACCCCGCGGCCCTCACCGTCAAACGCGCCACCGCCCGCGAACAGGCGCACGTGGACGTCGGGTTCTGGGGCGGCGCGGTGCCCGGCAACCTCGGCCGGCTGGGCCCGCTGCACGCGGCCGGTGTGTTCGGGTTCAAATGCTTTCTCTCGCCCTCCGGCGTCGAGGAGTTCCCGCACCTGGACCCGGCGGCGCTGGAGCAAGCCGTCCGCGCGTGCGCCGCGCTGGACGCGCTGCTCATCGTGCACGCCGAGGACCCGCACCACCTCGCCGCCGCCCCCGCTCCCGACGGCAGCCGCCGGTACGCCGACTTCCTGGCCTCGCGGCCGCCCGCCGCCGAACACGCGGCGGTGGAACGGCTGCTGGACCTCGCCGAGCGGTACCGCGCCCGCGTCCACGTCCTCCATCTGTCCGCGGCCACCGCCCTGCCCGCGCTCGCCGCCGCCCGCGCCGCCGGGGTGCGGGTGACCGCCGAGACCTGCCCGCACTTCCTCGCCCTCACCGCCGAGGAGATCCCCGACGGCGCCACCGAGTTCAAGTGCTGCCCGCCCATCCGGGACGCGGCCAACCGCGAGGCGCTGTGGGCGGGGCTGGCCGCCGGCACCATCGACGCCGTCGTCTCCGACCACTCACCGGCCACCGCCGACCTCAAGGTGCC
>NZ_JBHWJL010000151.1:0-11703 GCF_042731495.1 Streptomyces sp. NPDC059853 | reverse complement strand
CCTCCTCGAAGACGGGCGCGAACTGGCGGCACGGGCCGCACCAGGAGGCCCAGAAGTCGACAAAGGCGATGCCCTTGCTGGCGACCTGGGTCTCGAAGTTGTCCTTGGTCAGTTCGATGGTGGTCATCGCACTCTCGCTCTCTGCCTCCGGCGGGTTCCGGCTGCCCCTACCCGGAACCCCGGGGGTTCGATGCGTATTCCGGCGGGCTTCTTGCCGTCGTATACCCCTAGGGGGTATACAGGAGGCGAGGGGCAGATACCTCCCTCGGGTATATTCGCCGTGAGGAGCGACGATGAACGGCAGCAGTGGCATCACCGGCACACACGACGTACAGGACCGGGTCGAACTCGCCATCGGCGGGATGACCTGCGCGTCCTGCGCGGCACGGATCGAGAAGAAGCTCAACCGGCTGGAAGGGGTCACCGCCAGCGTCAACTACGCCACCGAGAAGGCCACGGTCAGCTACGGCGGCGAGGTACGGGTACCGGATCTCATCGCGGTGGTCGAGAAGACCGGCTACACCGCCGCCGTCCCCGCACCACCCGCCCCCGAGCCCTCCCCGGCCCCCGCCGGTGACCCGCCCGGTACAGCGGTCGGTACGGCGCCCGGCCCGGCGGACGACCTCGCCGTCCTGCGGCACCGGCTGCTGGTCACCGTGGCCCTCTCCGTCCCGGTGATCGCGCTCGCCATGGTCCCGGCCTGGCAGTTCGAGTACTGGCAGTGGCTCTCCCTCACCCTCGCCGCGCCCGCCGTGATCTGGGGCGGCTGGTCCTTCCACCGGGCCGCGTTCGTCAACGCCCGGCACGGCGCCGCCACCATGGACACCCTGGTCTCGCTCGGCACCCTCGCCGCGCTGGCCTGGTCGGTGTGGGCGCTGTTCTTCGGCATGGCCGGACACCCCGGCATGACCCACCCCTTCGAGCTGACCATCCAGCGCGGGGACGCCAGCGGCAACATCTATCTGGAAGCGGCGGCCGGCGTGACCGCCTTCCTGCTCACCGGGCGCTATCTGGAGGCGCGCGCCAAGCGCAAGGCGGGCGCGGCGCTGCGGGCCCTGATGGAACTGGGCGCCAAGGAGGTCACGGTGCTGCGGGACGGCGTGCCCGTCCTGCTGCCGGTGGCACGGCTCGCGGCCGGGGACCGCTTCCTGGTGCGGCCCGGCGAGAAGATCGCCACGGACGGGGTGGTGGTCGAGGGGTCCTCCGCCGTCGACGCCTCCATGCTGACCGGGGAATCCGTCCCGGTGGAGGTCGCGGTCGGCGACACCGTGGCCGGTGCCACCGTCAACGCGGGCGGCCGGCTGGTCGTCGAGGCCACCCGGGTCGGCGCCGACACCCAGCTGGCGCGGATGGCCAAGCTGGTCGAGGACGCGCAGAGCGGCAAAGCGGCCGCCCAGCGGCTCGCCGACCGGATCTCGGCGGTGTTCGTCCCGGCCGTGATCGTGCTCTCCCTGGGCACGCTGGCCTTCTGGCTGCTGACCGGCGGCGGGGCGTCGGCCGCGTTCACGGCGGCGGTGGCCGTCCTGATCATCGCCTGCCCGTGCGCGCTCGGCCTGGCCACCCCGGCCGCCCTCATGGTCGGCACCGGGCGCGGCGCGCAGCTCGGCATCCTCATCAAGGGCCCGGAGGTCCTGGAGAACACCCGCAAGGCCGACACCATCGTGCTCGACAAGACCGGTACGGTCACCACCGGCCGGATGACGCTGCTGGACGTGCGGGTCGCCGAGGGGACGGACGAGGCCGAGGCGCTGCGGCTGGCCGGGGCGCTGGAGCACGCCTCCGAACACCCCGTGGCGCAGGCGGTGGCGGCGGGCGCGGCCGAGCGGCTCGGCACCACGGCGCTGCCCGTCCCCGAGGACTTCGCCAATGTGCCCGGGCTCGGGGTGCAGGGCGTCGTCGAGGGCCACGCCGTCCTGGTCGGGCGCGAGCGGCTGCTGGCCGAATGGTCCATCGCCCTGCCCGCCGCGCTGGCCGAGGCCAGGGACGCGGCCGAGACGGCCGGGCGCACCGCGATCGTGGTCGCCTGGGACGGGGCGGCCCGGGCGGTCCTGGAGGTCGCCGACGCGGTGAAGGAGACGAGCGCCGAGGCGGTCGCGCGGCTGCGGGACCTCGGCCTCACCCCGATCCTGCTCACCGGCGACAACCGGGCGGTCGCGCAGGCGGTGGCCGCCGAGGTCGGCATCGACGCCGGACACGTCATCGCCGAGGTGCTGCCGCAGGACAAGGTCGAGGTCGTCAGGCGGCTCCAGGCGGAGGGCCGGTCGGTCGCCATGGTCGGCGACGGTGTCAACGACGCCGCCGCGCTGGCCGCCGCCGACCTGGGCCTCGCGATGGGCACCGGCACGGACGCGGCGATCGAGGCCGGCGACCTCACCCTGGTCCGCGGCGACCTGCGGGCGGCGGCCGACGCCATCCGGCTGTCCCGCAAGACGCTGTTCACCATCAGGACCAACCTGGGCTGGGCGTTCGGCTACAACGTCGCCGCCCTGCCGCTGGCCGCGGCCGGGCTGCTGAACCCGATGCTGGCCGGGGCCGCGATGGCCTTCTCGTCCGTCTCGGTGCTCGCCAACAGCCTGCGGCTGCGGGCCTTCCGGGCCATGGACCGCTGAGGCACCGGACCGTGGAACCGTCCCCCAGCCGGGCCGGCCGGCCGCCGCTCACCGCCCTGCTGACGACCTCCGGCGAACCCGCCCGCTCCCGGCGGGCGAAGGACCGTTGCGCGGAACGACCGCGCCGGTGGACCCTTGCCCGATGACGCAGCCGCCGGATCAGTACGAGGACATGGCCGCGGAGTACGCCGAGCACTCCGCGGCCAATCTGGCCAACGCCCACTACGACCGGCCCGCCATCCTCGGCCTCGCCGGGGACCTGACGGGACTGCGGGTCCTGGACGCGGGATGCGCGGCCGGCCATCTGGCGCGGCTGCTCGCCGAGGGCGGCGCGGCCTCGGTCACCGGCATCGACACGAGCCAGGCGATGGTCGCCCTGGCCCGCGAGCGATGCCCCGCCGGAACGTTCCACCGCGCCGATCTCGCCGCGCCCCTGGACCTGTTCGAGGACGGCGCGTTCGACCTGGTGACGGCCTCGCTCGTCCTGCACTACCTGGCCGACTGGGGCCCGCCGCTCGCCGAACTGCGCCGCGTCCTGCGGCCGGGCGGGGCGCTGGTGATGTCGGTGCACCACCCCGGCGAGGACTGGCGGTGGTTCGGGCGGCCGGACTACTTCCGCACCGAGGAGATCGAGGACACCTGGACGGTGGCCGGCAAGCCGCGCACCGTACGGTTCTACCGCCGCCCGCTGAGCGCCTGCTTCACGGCGCTGCGCGAGGCCGGCTTCACGGTGGACCGGCTGCTGGAGCCACGACCGGACCCGGCGGGCCGGGCGGTGGACCCCGAGGGGTACGCGTCGATGTCCACCGCCCCGCACTTCCTCTACTTCCGCGCGCTCACCCCGGAAGCTCCACCCAGCGGCGTGGCGGCCCGCTGACACCCCGGCCGTCGCCGAGCCACAACCCGGCGCGCGCGCAGGCGAAGGCCACCCGGCGGGCGTGGTACGCCTCGGCCCCGCCCGTGTGCTGCCAGTGCCGGTAGAGCCACTGCCCGGGCGGCGAGTCGGCGGTGGGGCCGTGCAACTCCTCGCGGTGGACCGTGCCGTCCTCGGCCGTGCTGACGCAGACGCTGCCCTTGGGATTGAAGAAGAGCGCGCAGGCGCGGGCGCCGACGGACAGCGGGCCCAGCACCGCCTCGTCGGCAGGCCGGAATCCGAGCGGCTGGATCAGCACGCAGCCGCCCTCGACGCCGGTGACCCCGATGTGGCGCAGCGCGGCGTCGGCGTCGGACGGGTCGAAGCCGCCGGGCCCGGTGCCGTACGGGCCGGGGTCACGCTCCGGGTCCAGGGGCGGGAAGCGGGCCGGGTCCGCGCCGAGGCGGGCGATCGCCTCCTCCTCGCCGACGCCGCGGACGAAGGCGACGCCGAGCCCGTCCCCGTGGATCCCCGCGAAGGCGGCGATCAGCCGGTCCGCCCGCTCCTGCGCGGCCCGCTCCTCGTCGGTGAGCGGGACGGCGCCGGGCAGTCCGGCCACCAGCGGAGCCAGCGGGGTGGTCAGCGCCAGCCGCCCCGGCGACCAGGGGCCGATCACCGGGCGCCACGGTCGCGCCCCGGCCGCCAGCAGTTCCGCGACGCCCTCGGCGTCCCCGTCGGCCACGGCCTCCCACAGCGGGGTGTGGCCGGTCACCTCGTCCGGTGTGTCGATCCCGCTGGGCGGAGTGACGCGGGCGGGAGGCGGCAGCAGTTCGGGGAGGTTCCGCGTGACGGCACTCCGGCCGGCCAGCACACCGGACGACACGAGCAGACCGCGCAGGCCCACGGCACCGCGGCCCGCGCCGGGCGGGCGGGGCGGCTCCTCCCACCGGGCGTCCGGCCACACCTCCACGATGTCGCCGGCCGCCGCCCGCAGCGGGGCCGCGTCGACGGCGGTGACCGTTTCGGGCACGGACTCCGCCGGCCACGCCACGGCCAGCCGGAACGTGCCCTCGGGCGGCAGCGTCGTGAGGTGGAGGTCCCGTTCCTGGTGGAAGAGCACCCCGCTGCTGCGGAGCTGCCACAGCCGGATCCGGCGCGCCCCGTCCCCGGCGGGCCACGGTTCGCCGTCCAGGGTGGTCACCCGGCGGCCGTCCGGCAGCAGCAGGCCCACCCGCAGTCCGCCGTCCCGGTGGACCGAGCCGTGCGGGTCCTGCCCGGCGTCCGGGCCGGTGGTGCGGAAGCGGCGGCGGAAGAGCGACAGATGGAGGGTGAGCGCCCCCGGCCACACCGACCAGCCCCGGAGCAGGACACGGGTGTACCGGCTCGCGCCCAGTTCCCGGACGTCCGGGACGGTGGCCGGCAGATACCAGTCGGACGGGGGCCCGTCCCGACCGGTCGCGGCGGCCGGTGGCGGGCCGAGGTGGACGAACTCCGGTGGCGGGGGCGGGGGTGACGCCTGCGGGGGGTCCAGTCCGTCGAAGAATCCCATGGCGGCAGTGAAGCAGCGGCCACTGACAGCGGAACTCGCCCCGCCACCGGACGCGTTGACGCTGCGTACCGATCGTGCGATGCACCGAGGAGAGCACCATGGCCCTGTGGGACCGGATCAAGGATTCCGCCCAGAACATGCAGTCCCAGCTGGTGGCGAAGAAGAACGACCTCAAGAGCGGAGCGTTCCGGGACGCCAGCATGGCCATGTGCGCCCTGGTGGCGGCGGCCGACGGGTCGGTGGATCCGGTGGAGCGGCAGCGGGTCGCGGCGCTGATCGGCACCAACGAGGTGCTGCAGAACTTCCCCGCCGACGATCTGCGGCAGCGGTTCAACCGTTACGTCGACCAGCTCACCACCGACTTCGAGTTCGGGCGGATCGGGGTGATGCAGGAGATCGCCAAGGTGAAGAAGAAGCCGGCCGAGGCGCGGGCCGTCATCCAGATCGGCATCGTGATCGGGGGCGCGGACGGGGACTTCGACGCCGACGAGCGGAAGGTCGTCCGTGATGTGTGCTTCGCCCTGGACATCCCCCCGACGGAGTTTGATCTTTAAACTGAATTGATCAGAATTGAACGAACATGGCCGGGCTTGGTCAACTCCTTGCCCTGCCATGCCAGTTCCTTGACCAATGCTTGGAGAGTGCTTGGCCGCTGACCGGTAGTCATGGGCCTTATGCGCAAGAACACCGTGCGGAATCGCACCAGTTGGGCCATCGCCGCGAGCAGCCTGCTGCTCCTCACCGCGGCGTCCGGGGCCACCGCCGTCGCCTCCGCCGACACCGATGCAGAAACGTTTGGCCACGGGCACGGCCACCACCGCCCCCACACCCCCTACCCGACGCAGGCGGAGATCCGGGAGCAGTTCAACGCCTGGAACGACGCCCTCGCCACGCTCGACCCGGAGACGGTCGCCGATCGGTACGCCCCCGACGGCGTACTGCTGCCGACCCTGTCCAATCAGATCCGGTCGGACCGCGAAGGCATAGTCGACTACTTCGAGCACTTCCTGGCGAAGCACCCGGTCGGCGAGATCAACGAGTCCTACGTCGACATCCTGAGCCCGACCTCCGCCGTCGACTCCGGCTCGTACACCTTCACCCTCACCGAGGACGGCGTCACCTCCACCGTCGACGCCCGCTACACCTTCGTCTACGAGAAGGACCCGGTCACCGGCGACTGGCTGATCGTCAGCCACCACTCCTCGGCCAACCCCGAGGGCTGAGCCCCGGCACCACCCCCGGCACGGCGGAGCCCGGGAGGACCACCGTCCTCCCGGGCTCCGCCCGTGTCCAGGGCCCTACTTCTGCGGTGCGGCCGGCTTGCGCACGGTCAGGTGCAGCTCGCGCAGCCGGGCCTCGTCCACCTCGCTCGGCGCGCCCATCAGCAGGTCCTGGGCGTTGCCGTTGAGCGGGAAGGCGATGGTCTCGCGGATGTTCGGCTCGTCGGCCAGCAGCATCACGATGCGGTCCACGCCCGGGGCGATGCCGCCGTGCGGCGGGGCGCCGAAGGTGAACGCCCGCAGCATCCCGCCGAACTCGCGCTCCACGTCCTCGCGCGAGTAGCCGGCGATGCCGAACGCCTCGTACATGACCTCGGGCTCGTGGTTCCGGATGGCGCCGGAGGACAGCTCCACACCGTTGCACACGATGTCGTACTGCCAGGCGAGCACGTCCAGCGGGTCCTTGCTGCGCAGCGCCTCAAGACCGCCCTGCGGCATGGAGAACGGGTTGTGCGAGAACTCGATCTGCCCGGTGTCCTCGTTCCGCTCGAACATCGGGAAGTCGACGACCCAGCAGAACCGGAAGACGCCCTCCTCGAAGTGCCCGGCGCGGCGCGCGGCCTCGACCCGGACCGCGCCCATGATCTTGGAGACCTCGTCGAAGTCGCCGGCGCCGAAGAACACGGCGGTGCCGGCCGTGGCGCTGAGCTTGGCCAGCAGGGCCTCGGTGTCGGCCTCGGTGAGGAACTTGGCGATCGGCCCGGTGAGGGTGCGGCCGTCCTCGCCGACCCGGACCCAGGCCAGGCCCTTGGCGCCCTGCGCGATGGCGTACTCACCGAGCTGGTCGAAGAACTTGCGCGGCTGGCCCGCGGTGTCCGGGACGGCGAGGGCGCGCACGTGCTTGTCGGCGAACGCCTTGAAGCCGGAGCCCGCGAAGATCTCCGAGACGTCCGTCAGCTCCAGCCGCGCGCGCAGGTCCGGCTTGTCGGAGCCGTACTTCAGCATCGCCTCGCGGTACGGGATGCGCGGGAACGGCGAGGTGACGTGCCGGCCGCCGCCGAACTCCTCGAAGACCTCGGTCATCACCTTCTCGATGACCTGGAACACGTCCTCCTGCTCGACGAAGCTCATCTCGACGTCGAGCTGGTAGAACTCGCCGGGGGAGCGGTCGGCGCGGGCGTCCTCGTCGCGGAAGCAGGGCGCGATCTGGAAGTACCGGTCGAAGCCGGCGATCATCAGCAGCTGCTTGAACTGCTGCGGCGCCTGCGGCAGCGCGTAGAACTTGCCGGCGTGCAGCCGCGAGGGCACCAGGAAGTCGCGGGCCCCCTCGGGGGAGGTGGCGGAGAGGATCGGGGTCGCCAGCTCGGTGAAGTTCTGCGCGCTCATCTTCTGCCGCAGCGCGGAGATGACCTGGGAGCGCAGCATGATGTTGCGGTGCATCCGCTCCCGGCGCAGGTCCAGGAAGCGGTACTCCAGGCGGCGTTCCTCGTTGACGCCGTCCTCGGCGTTGATCGTGAACGGGATCTGGTCGGCGGCGCCGAGCACCTCGACCTCGCCGACCTTGACCTCGATCTCGCCGGTGGGCAGCTCGGGGTTGACGTTGTCCGCGCCGCGCGCCACGACGGTGCCGTCGACGCGGATCACCGTCTCCTTGGAGAGCGAGCTGAGCCGCTCGTTGACGTCCGTACCGGGGCGGACGACCAGCTGCACGATGCCGTAGTGGTCGCGCAGGTCGATGAAGAGGATGCCGCCCAGGTTGCGGCGATTGTGCAGCCATCCCGACAGCCGGACATCCTTGCCGATGTCCGCGGAGCGCAGCTCGCCGCAGAGGTGGGACCGGTACCTATGCATCGTTCATCCAAGTCGTCAACGCGTTCCGGAAAGGGACCACTCAGACTACCGTCCCCCCGGGGCCCGCTCGCCGCAAAGGGACGAAGCGGGCCAAGCGGGACTTACTTCGCGCGGGTCGCCGGGACGCGTCCGAGCCGGCCGGCCTGGAAGTCCTCGAACGCCTGGGACAGCTCGGCGTGCGAGTTCATCACGAACGGTCCGTAGTGCGCCATGGGTTCGCGGATCGGCTGCCCGCCCAGCAGGATGACCTCCAGCGAGGGGGCGTGGGAGTCCTGCCGCGCGTCCGCCCGGACGGTGATCGTCTCGCCCTCGGTGCCGAAGACCACCGCCTGGCCCAGCTCGATGGGGCGGCGCTCCGCGCCGGCGCTGCCGCGGCCGGCGAGCACGTAGCCGAGGGCGTTGAAGTCCGGCCGCCAGGGCAGGGTCAGCTCGGCGCCCGCGGTGACGGTGGCGTGGATGAGGGTGATGGGGGTGTGGGTGATCCCGGGGCCCGAGTGGCCGTTGAGGTCGCCCGCGATGAGCCGGATCAGCGCGCCGCCGTCGGGGCTGGTGAGCAGCTTGACGTTGCCGCCGCCGATGTCCTGGTAGCGGGGGTTGGTCATCTTGCTGCGGGCGGGCAGGTTGACCCACAGCTGGATGCCGTGGAAGACGCCGCCGGAGACGACCAGTTCCTCCGGCGGGGCCTCGATGTGCAGCAGCCCGGAGCCGGCGGTCATCCACTGGGTGTCGCCGTCCCTGATGACGCCGCCGCCGCCCTCGGAGTCCTGGTGGACGAAGGTGCCGTCCAGCAGGTACGTCACGGTCTCGAAGCCGCGGTGCGGGTGCCAGGGGGTGCCCTTGGCCTCGCCCGCCGCGTACTCCACCTCGCCCATCTGGTCCATCATGATGAACGGGTCGAGGTGGCGGTAGTTGATGCCCGCGAAGGCGCGGCGGACCGGGAAGCCCTCGCCCTCGAAGCCGGTGGGCGCGGTGACGGTGGTCAGGACCCGGCGGGCGGCGGGGGTGTCGCCGGCCGGCGCTGGGGCGGAGACCTTGGGCAGGGTGAGCGGGTTCTCGACGGTGATGGCGGGCATGGCGTACCTCCTCGGCAACTGCCATCAGAATAGTTGAACGATGAACAGTCGTCGAGTGCGCGACCCGGGCGCTGCTTCCGGCTCAGCCGTACATACGCCGCATGGTGTAATCGACCATCTCATTCACGGCGGCGGCCTCCAGGACCAGCCGGTGCTCCCCCTCCATGTCGAGCGCGAACCCGTAACCGGTCGGCAGCAGGTCCAGCACCTCACCCCCGGTGACCGTGAAGTAACGCGACTCCTTGCCGGCGTAGCGCCGCAGCTCGCGCAGCGACGTGAACAGCGGGATCACCGGCTGCTGGGTGTTGTGCAGCGCCAGGAAGCCCGGCGTCTCGCCGCGCGGGCAGTAGATCTTGGCGGAGAGGAAGATGTCGTGGAACTCCTCCGAGGACAGCGCGCCCGAGGTGTACGCGCGCAGCGCGTCGGTGAACGACGGGGGCGCGGGGGCGGCGCCGCCGGACGCGGGCGCGGCGGACTGCTGGGGCTGGGGCTGCTCCGGGTAGAGCTGCTGCCCGCTGTAGGCATCGCCGTAGGGCTGCTGCTGCTGACCGGAGTACGGGGTCTGGTCGTAGCCGTACATGACGGAAAGCCTACTGAGTGAGGAGGGGCCGGTTTCCGCTTGCTTCTTATTACCGGTGGGTAGCATGATGGGAGTTACTACCCGGTACTGGAGCTGGAGTCGTCGCTATGGGTCACTACAAGTCGAATCTCCGCGATATCGAGTTCAACCTGTTCGAGGTCCTGGGCCGCGACTCGGTGTACGGCGCCGGGCCGTTCGCCGAGACCGACACCGACACCGCACGCACCGTGCTGCGGGAGATCTCCCGCCTCGCGGAGAACGAACTGGCCGCCTCGTACGTGGAGGGCGACCGCAACCCGCCCGTCTTCGACCCGGCCACCCACACCGCCCCGCTGCCCGAGGCCTTCAAGAAGAGCTACGCCGCCTACATGGACGCCGAGTGGTGGCGCCTGGGCATCGGCGAGGAACTGGGCGGCACCGTCGCCCCGCGCTCGCTGCTGTGGGCCTACGCCGAGTTCATCCTGGGCGCCAACCCCGCGATCTGGATGTACGCCTCCGGGCCGGCCTTCGCCTCCATCCTCTTCGACGAGGGCACCGAGGAGCAGCGCAAGATCGCCCAGCTGATGGTGGACAAGCAGTGGGCCTCCACCATGGTCCTCACCGAGCCGGACGCCGGCTCCGACGTGGGCGCCGGCCGCTCCAAGGCGGTCCGGCAGGAGGACGGCAGCTGGCACATCGAGGGCGTGAAGCGCTTCATCACCTCGGGCGAGCACGACCTGAGCGAGAACATCGTCCACTACGTACTGGCCCGCCCCGAGGGCCACCAGGGCGGCACCAAGGGCCTGTCCCTCTTCATCGTCCCCAAGTACGACTTCGACTGGGAGACGGGCGAGCTGGGCGAGCGCAACGGCGTCTACGCCACCAACGTCGAGCACAAGATGGGCCTGAAGGTCTCCAACACCTGCGAGCTGACCTTCGGCGCCGACGGCCGCCCGGCCAAGGGCTGGCTGCTGGGCGAGAAGCACGACGGCATCCGCCAGATGTTCAAGATCATCGAGTTCGCGCGGATGATGGTCGGCACGAAGGCCATCGCCACCCTCTCCACCGGCTACCTCAACGCCCTGGAGTACGCCAAGGAACGCGTGCAGGGCCCGGACCTCGCCCAGTTCACGGACAAGTCCGCGCCGCGCGTCACCATCACCCACCACCCGGACGTCCGCCGCTCGCTGCTGACACAGAAGGCGTACGCCGAGGGCATGCGCGCCCTGGTGCTGTACACGGCCTCCGTGCAGGACACCATCGAACTCAAGCGGGCGGCCGGCGAGGACGCCGCGGCGGAGGAGGCGATCAACGACCTGCTGCTGCCGATCGTCAAGGGCTACGGCTCGGAGCGCTCCTACGAGCAGCTCGCGCAGTCGCTCCAGACCTTCGGCGGCTCCGGCTACCTCCAGGAGTACCCGCTGGAGCAGTACATCCGGGACGCCAAGATCGACACCCTCTACG
Organism: Streptomyces sp. NPDC059853; assembly: GCF_042731495.1. Taxonomy (NCBI): domain Bacteria; kingdom Bacillati; phylum Actinomycetota; class Actinomycetes; order Kitasatosporales; family Streptomycetaceae; genus Streptomyces; species Streptomyces sp. NPDC059853. The sequence goes on along the minus strand of NZ_JBHWJL010000151.1, from coordinate 525 downwards.
AGGGCACGACGGCGATCCAGGGGCAGGATTTCTTCTTCCGGAAGATCGTCCGCAACCAGGGCGTGGCGCTCGGCACGGTGTCGGAGGAGATCAAGAAGTTCCTCGCGGACGCCCCGGGCGGCGAGGACCTGTCCGCGGCCCGCGACCGCCTGGCGACGGCGGCGGCCGACCTGGAGGTGATCGCCGGCATCATGCTCACCGACCTGGCGGCCACCGAGAAGGATGTGAAGTCCATCTACAAGGTGGGCCTGAACACCACCTCCTTCCTCCTGGCCACCGGCGACGTGGTCGTCGGCTACCTGCTGCTGCGCGGCGCGGCGGTGGCGGCGGAGAAGCTGCCCGGCGCCTCGGCCAAGGACCGCCCCTTCTACACGGGCAAGATCGCCGCGGCGAAGCACTTCGCGACGACGATCCTCCCCACCGTGACGGCGGCCCGCTCGGCGGCGGAGGCGACCGACCCCACGGTGATGGACCTGGACGAAGCGGCGTTCTGAGTCACCGGACACGATGACGGCTGCGGTCCCC
>NZ_JBHWJL010000150.1:0-11914 GCF_042731495.1 Streptomyces sp. NPDC059853 | reverse complement strand
TCCCGGTACCGGGCGACGAGGGCCCCGGTCGAGGCGTCGAGTCCCGGCACCTCGGCCCCCTCGGTGAGGGCGGGCTCCACCCGCTTGGCCAGGACCTTGCCCAGCTCGACCCCCCACTGGTCGAAGGAGTCGATGTCCCAGACGGCGCCCTGGACGAACACCTTGTGCTCGTACAGGGCGATCAGCTGACCCAGCACGGACGGGGACAGCTCGGTGGCCAGGATGGTGGTGGTGGGCCGGTTCCCGGGGAAGGTGCGGTGCGGCACCAGGTCCTCGGCGACGCCCTCCGCCCGGACCTCCTCGGCGGTCTTGCCGAAGGCGAGCGCCTGGCCCTGGGCGAACAGATTGGCCATCAGCGGATCGTGCTGCGCGGCGAGATCGGGCGCCAGCTCGGCGACGGGCCGGGCGAACCCGATGAGGTCGGCGGGGATCAGCTTGGTGCCCTGGTGCAGCAGCTGGAAGTAGGCGTGCTGCCCATTGGTGCCGGGGGTGCCCCAGACGACGGGCCCGGTCTGCCAGCTGACCGGCTCGCCCTGCCGGTCCACCCGCTTGCCGTTGGACTCCATGTCCAGCTGCTGGAGGTAGGCGGTGAACTTCGACAGGTAGTGGCTGTAGGGCAGCACGGCGTGCGACTGGGCGTCGTGGAACGCCCCGTACCAGACGCCGAGCAGCCCGAGCAGCAGTGGAACGTTCTCCTCGGCGGGCGCGGTGCGGAAGTGCTCGTCGACCAGATGGAACCCCCGGAGCATCTCCCGGAACCGCTCGGGGCCGATCGCGATCATGAGCGAGAGCCCGATGGCCGAGTCGTACGAGTAGCGCCCGCCGACCCAGTCCCAGAACTCGAACATGTTGTCGGTGTCGATGCCGAACTCGGCGACCTTGCCGGCGTTCGTCGACACCGCCACGAAGTGCCGGGCGACGGCGGCGGCGTCCCCCCCGAGACCGTCGAGCAGCCAGCGCCGCGCGGAGGTGGCGTTGGTGATGGTCTCGATGGTGGTGAACGTCTTGGACGCGACGATGAACAGGGTCCGCGCCGGATCGAGGTCCCGCACCGCTTCGTGCAGATCGGCGCCGTCCACGTTGGAGACGAACCGGAAGCCGATGTCCCGCGCGGTGAACGGCCGCAGCGCCTCGTACGCCATGGCCGGTCCGAGATCGGAGCCGCCGATGCCGATGTTGACGACGGTGGTGATCCGCTCCCCGGTGTGTCCCTTCCACTCCCCCGACCGCACCCGGTCGGCGAAAGCGGCCATCTTCTCCAGCACGGCGTGCACGGCGGGGACGACGTTCTCGCCGTCCACCTCGATGACGGCCTCCCGCGGGGCGCGCAGCGCGGTGTGCAGGACCGCCCGGTCCTCGGTGGTGTTGATGCGCTCGCCCCGGAACATGGCGTCCCGCAGCTCGGCGACCCCCCGGGCGGCGGCCAGCTCGCGCAGCAGCCGCAGCGTCTCGTCGGTCACCAGCTGCTTGGAGAAGTCCACATGGAGATCACCGACATCGAGGGAGTACCGCCCCGCCCGCCCGGGATCCTCGGCGAACAGCTCCCGGAGCGACACCTCCCCCACCGCGCCCCGGTGCTCCCCGAGCGCGCGCCACTCCCCCGACCGGTCCACCCTGCCACGACGCCCGGCGCCGTTGTTGTTCTCTGTCACCCGGCCCAAGCTAGCCGATCACCCCGAACGACGGCGTGCCGCCCGTCCGTGTTCACGGCTGGCTGACCCAGTACAGCTGACGGGCCTGGTAGTCGGAGAAGTTGCGGTCGTAGAAGCGCAGGTCATCCACCTGTCCTGCCAGATGCCGCGCCGTTCCGGCGGTCCCGTCGGCAGCGCCGATGGTGACCCGCCCAGTCGCGGTGAACCCGGCCCCGACGGAGACGGTGCCGACCTTCTCCCCGTTCAGGTGCAGCCGCAACTCCCCGCTGTGCGCGTCGAACACCCCGATGACATGGGTCCACTCGGTGGGATCGGCGGCATCGGGTCCAGCGGCGAGCCGGATGACCTCGGCATCGGGGGTGTCCTGGGCGGCGCGTCGGACGGACCATCCGTCGTCCTCGTCGTACCCGAGGGCGATCCCGGGCTGGTGGGCGCCGTTCTGCGCGATCAGTACGGCGTCCTGGTCCGCGTTGCCGAGCCGGACCCAGCCGGCGACCGTATGGGAGCGCGCGGTGTCCAGCACGGGCCGGTCGGTGGCGGCGTACCCGCTCACCCCGTCCAGTTGCAGCACGGTGTCCTTGCGGGCGGGCACACCGGGCCGGGCATCCCCGTGGAGGGTGGCCAGGACCGGCTCGCTCCGCCCCACGAGGGCGGTGGCACCGGGGCGTTCTTCCAGGGACCACACCATCTTGGCCGCCCGGGCGCCCCCGTCGAGGGGCTGCCCTGTGGTGACCAGCGTTACCTGATCGGCGGTCAGGGCGTAGTCGTAGAAGCGGACCTCGTCGAGATCGCCACGGAAGTGGTCCCGGTACGTACTGACATCGAGCGCCGCGCCGAGGACGACCGGCCCCCGCAGATCCTCGGGGGTCGTGAACGGCACCGAGCCGGCGGCCCGGCCGTCGAGGTAGAGCAGCAGTTGCCCCGACTCGGCGTCGTGGACCCCGGTGACATGGGTCCAGACGCCTCGCGCGGCGGCTTCGCCCTGCCCGGCCTCGACACGGGCGGCGCCCCTGCTGCTGTCGGCGGCGAGGGAGAAGCCCCAGCCGTCCTCTCCCGGCCGCACGGTGAACTCGATCCCGCTGCCGCGAGGGCTGCCCTGCGACACGGGCACCATGGGCTGCTGGACTCCCTCCTCGGGAAGCCGGGCCCAGAAGGCGACGGAGAAGCTGTGGGAGGTGTCCACCGCGGGGTGCGTGGTGGCGGCGTACCCCTCCGGGCCGTCGAACCGCGCCCCGTCACCGCTGACGCCGGGGGTACCGAGGGTCACCCGGCCGCGCACCACGGCGCGCCGGGGCTCGGCCTCCGCGGTGAGCGCGGGGGCGTCGGCGGACTCGGTCATCTGCCAGATCAGCCGCGGCGACTCGCCGGAGTCCACTTTCACCACGTAGTGGCGCGTCGCAGAAGCGTTCTTGGTGCGCGAGGTGTCGAAGGCCCGTGCACTGATGACGTGCACACCGGGCTGGTCGGGCGTGAACAGAACGGTCCTGGCGGCGCCGGCCACGGTGCGCAGGCTGCCGCGTTCGGAGGGGTCGCTGTTGATCCCGTACCAGAAGAGGTCGGCCTCGGGATCAGGGGAGCTGATGGTGACATAGCCGGGCTTGCCGTCCCCGTCCCACCAGGGGTCGAGAGGATCGGAATCAACGGCCTCGGGATACTGCGCCACCGAGATCACCGGCGGCACCAGTTGCCCCTGTTCCGCCGTGCGGTCCTCCGCCGACGCCACCGCGGACCCGGCCGTCGGACCGAGTGCCAGGGCAGCGCCCAGCATCAGAATCAGCACCGCGCGGGCTGTCGGACCCGCCCCCACCCCATACGTCACACGCCGCGACCACATGAACAGCCATCGTAAAGATGATCAGCACATGTGTCCATAGCGTAAAGGAGCTTTCACCGCCTGTGCGCGGGGCTCAGATCTCGCCGCGCAGCTTTGCCAGGGCCTCCGCCAGGATGGCCTCGCCGTCCGCCGCGCTTCTGCGCTCGCGGACGTAGGCCAGGTGGGTCTTGTACGGCTCCGTGCGCGGTGGGGCCGGCGGGGCCTCGCGTTCGGGGCCGGCCGGGAAGCCGCAGCGCTGGCAGTCCCAGGTGTCCGGGATCTGCGCGTCGCTGGCGAAGCTCGGCTGTGTCTCGTGTCCGTTGGCGCACCAGAAGGAGACCCGCAGCCGTGGCGCGGATTCGCCCCGCTCGGCCTCGCCCATCGGCCCCGCGCCGACCCGGCTGCCCCGGATCGCGTTGCCACCTGCCACTGTCGTAACTCCCTGCCTCACTACACGTGCTAAGAAGTCGCCTCAGTCTATGCAAGGCTCAACGCACGTCCAGTGTCCGAGTTACGACGGACCGGAACCGTCCCCGCCGGCGCGGGGACGTGCGGTGGTCAGGATTTCATCTGCAGGCCGAGCAGCACGATGATCACAAACCAGATGAGCCCGACGATCACGGTGATCCGGTCAAGGTTGCGTTCGGCGACCGACGATCCGCCCACCGAGGACTGCATGCCGCCACCGAACATGTCGGAGAGGCCGCCGCCCTTTCCCTTGTGCATGAGCACAAGCAGCCCCAACAGGAAGCTGAAGACGATCAGGGCGATCTGGAGCGCCAATTCCACGACTGGGACCAACTCTCTCGGACGGATGGACACACACAATGTACAGGGCGTCGGGGGCCGGGTGGAGACGCAGGACGTCACCGGTCCGGCCCCCGGACAGGGTATCGCTAGTGCACGGCCGGACCGTTACTGATCGCGGAACCTGACGATCTTGATGAACTCCTCGGCGTCCAGCGCCGCACCGCCCACCAGAGCGCCGTCCACATCGGGCTGCGCCATGATCGCGGCCACGTTGCCGGACTTCACCGAGCCGCCGTACTGGATGCGGACGCCGTCCGCCAGCTCCGCGTCGTACAGCTCGGCCAGCCGGGCGCGGATCGCCCCGCACACCTCCTGCGCGTCCTCGGGGGTCGCGACCTCACCGGTGCCGATCGCCCAGACCGGCTCGTAGGCGATCACGATGCTCGCCGCCTGCTCGGCCGGGATGTCCGCCAGGGCACCGTCGAGCTGCGCCAGGGTGTGGGCGACCTGCCCGCCCGCCTTGCGGACGTCCAGCCCCTCGCCCACGCACAGGATCGGGGTGAGCCCGTACCGGTAGGCGGCCTTGACCTTGGCGTTGCAGGTGGCGTCGTCCTCGCCGTGGTACTGGCGCCGCTCGGAGTGGCCGATCACCGCGTAGGTGCAGTTCAGCTTGGCGAGCATGGCGCCGGAGATCTCACCGGTGTAGGCGCCGGAGTCGTGCGCCGAGATGTCCTGCGCTCCGTACTTGATCTTCAGCTTGTCGCCGTCGACCAGCGTCTGCACCGAGCGCAGATCGGTGAACGGCGGCAGCACGGCCACCTCCACCGCGTCGAAGTCCTTGTCGGACAGGCCGAAGGCCAGTTTCTGGACCTGGGCGATGGCCTCGAGGTGGTTGAGGTTCATCTTCCAGTTGCCCGCCATCAGCGGGGTGCGTGCCATGGTTCAGTCCTCCAGTGCGGCGAGGCCGGGGAGGGTCTTGCCCTCCAGGTATTCGAGGCTGGCGCCGCCTCCGGTCGAGATGTGGCCGAACGCCGTCTCGTCGAAGCCGAGGATGCGCACCGCCGCCGCCGAGTCACCGCCGCCGACCACCGTGAAGGCGGGCGAGTCGAGCAGCGCCTGGGTGACACCGCGGGTGCCGGCCGCGAACTCCGGGTGCTCGAAGACACCCATCGGGCCGTTCCAGAAGACGGTCGCGGCGTCCGCCAGCTTGGCGGCGTACAGTTCGGCGGTGCGCGGGCCGATGTCCAGGCCCATCACACCCTCCGGGATGGCGTCCGCCGGCACCACGACCGGGTGCGCGGGCGCCTTGGTGGCGAGGTCGGGGAACGCCTTGGCGGCCACCACGTCCACCGGCAGCACGAACTCCACGCCCCGCTCGGCGGCGCGGCGCAGGTACTCGCGCACCACCGGCACCTGGTCCTCCTGGAGCAGCGAGTCGCCGACCTCGTGGCCCTGGGCCTTGAGGAAGGTGTACGCCATGCCACCGCCGATGAGGATCCGGTCGGCGCGCTCCAGCAGATGGTCGATGACCCCGAGCTTGTCGGAGACCTTGGCGCCGCCGAGGACCACCGCGTACGGGCGGCGCACGTCCTCGGTGAGCTGCTTGAGCACACCCACCTCGGTGGCGATCAGCCCGCCGGCCGCGTGCGGCAGCCGGGCCGGGAGGTCGTACACGGAGGCGTGCTTGCGGTGCACGGCGCCGAAGCCGTCGCCGACGTAGGCGTCCGCGAGGGCGGCGAGCGCGTCGGCGAAAGCGCCGCGCTCGGCGTCGTCCTTGCTGGTCTCGCCGGGGTTGAAGCGCAGGTTCTCCAGCAGCGCCACCTGGCCGTCGGCCAGGTCCGCCACGGTGGCGCGCGCGCTGTCGCCGACCGTGTCGGAGGCGAACGCGACCGGGGCGCCGAGCAGTTCGCCGAGCCGCGCGGCGACCGGGGCGAGGGAGTACGCCGGCTCGGGCGCGCCCTTGGGACGGCCGAGGTGGGAGGCGACGATGACCCGGGCGCCGGCCGCGGCCAGCTTCCGGATCGTCGGGACGGCGGCCCTGATCCGGCCGTCGTCGGTGATCTTCCCGCCCTCCAGCGGGACATTCAGATCGGCGCGGACGAAGACCCGCCGCCCGGCGACCTGGAGATCGTCAATCGTCTTCATACGTGTGATGCGCTCCTCGTGAGGCGGGGCCCGTGCCGGAGCCGGTGACCGGGCCCGGACCGCGCGCAGGGCCCGCGCCGCGCGTGGTGCGCGGTTCGCGGGCCCTGCGTGCCGGATCCGGGGCCCGGCCGGCCGGCCGGCCGGTGCCCGTACGACCGCTGTGACCCTGACCGTCGGAACGATCAGCGGGTCACAGGCGCTCGCCGACGTAGACGGTCAGGTCGACGAGGCGGTTGGAGTAACCCCACTCGTTGTCGTACCAGCCGACGACCTTGACCTGGTTGCCCTGGGCGATGGTGAGCTGGGCGTCGAAGGTGCAGGACGCGGGCCAGTTCACGATGTCCGAGGAGACGATGGCGTCCTCGGTGTACTCCAGGATGCCCTTCAGCTCGCCGGAGGCCGCGGTCTGGAAAGCGGCGTTGACCTCCTCGGCGGTGACCTCGCGGTCCAGGTCGACGACCAGGTCGGTGACCGAGCCGGTGGGCACCGGGACGCGCATCGCGATGCCGTCCAGCTTGCCCTTCAGCTGCGGGAGCACCAGGGCGGTGGCCTTGGCGGCGCCGGTGGTGGTCGGGATGATGTTGACCGCCGCGGCCCGGGCCCGGCGCAGGTCGCTGTGCGGGAAGTCCAGGATGCGCTGGTCGTTGGTGTACGCGTGCACCGTGGTCATCAGGCCCTTGACGATGCCGAAGCTCTCGTCCAGGACCTTCGCCAGCGGCGCCACACAGTTGGTGGTGCAGGAGGCGTTGGAGATGACGTCGTGCTGCGCCGCGTCGTAGGCGTCCTGGTTGACGCCCATGACGATGGTGATGTCCTCGTTCTTCGCCGGGGCGGAGATGAGGACCTTCTTGGCGCCGGCGGCCAGGTGCTTGGCGGCGTCGTCACGCTTGGTGAAGATGCCGGTGGACTCGATCACGATGTCGGCGCCCAGCTCGGCCCACGGCAGGTTCGCGGGGTCGCGCTCGGCCAGCGTCTTGAAGGTCTGGTTGCCCACCGTGATGGTGTCGTCGGTGTGGCTCACCTCTTCCTTGAGGCGGCCGAGGATGCTGTCGTACTTCAGCAGGTGGACCAGGGTCGCGTTGTCGGTGAGGTCGTTGACCCCGACGATCTGGACATCGGCACCCTGCTCAAGGAGCGCGCGGAAGTAGTTGCGGCCGATACGGCCAAAGCCGTTGATTCCTACGCGGATCGTCACGAACCGATCTCCTCGTTGGTACGCCGGATGCGGATTCCGGCGATGCTGTATGGGACGTCCCCGACCACAACCGACCCTACCGCGCCCGGACCGAAGGGGTGACATCGGCCGGGGGCGGACGGCAGGAGGCGCGACCGGGCGGGCGGCTGGGGTCAGCCGACCATTTCCTCCGTGAGGTTGGACTCGGTGCCCGGAACCCCCAGGTCCTGCGCCCGCTTGTCGGCCATGGCCAGCAGCCGGCGGATCCGGCCGGCGACCGCGTCCTTGGTCAGCGGCGGATCGGCCAGCGCGCCCAGCTCCTCCAGCGAGGCCTGCTTGTGCTCCATGCGCAGCCGGCCGGCCGCCGCCAGGTGCTCGGGGACCTCCTCGCCCAGGATCTCCAGCGCCCGCTGCACCCGCACCCCGGCGGCCACGGCGGCGCGCGCCGAGCGGCGCAGATTGGCGTCGTCGAAGTTGGCCAGCCGGTTGGCGGTGGCCTTGACCTCGCGCCGCATCCGGCGCTCCTCCCAGGCGAGCACCGACTCGTGCGCCCCGAGCCGGGTCAGCAGCGCGCCGATGGCGTCACCGTCCCGGACGACGACGCGGTCCACGCTGCGCACCTCGCGGGCCTTCGCGGCGATCTGGAGCCTGCGGGCGGCGCCCACCAGGGCCAGGGCGGCCTCCGGGCCCGGGCAGGTGACCTCCAGGGAGGAGGAGCGGCCGGGCTCGGTCAGCGAGCCGTGGGCCAGGAAGGCGCCGCGCCAGGCCGCCTCCGCGTCGCAGGTGGCCCCGGAGACCACCTGGGGCGGCAGGCCCCTGATGGGGCGGCCTCTGCCGTCCACCAGGCCGGTCTGCCGGGCGAGCTGATCGCCGCCGGCCACCACCCGCACCACGTAGCGGCTGCCGCGCCGCAGCCCGCCGGGGGCCATCACCACCAGGTCGGAGGAGTGTCCGAAGATCTCCAGGATGTCCCGGCGCAGCCGCCGGGCGGCGATGCCGGTGTCCAGCTCCGCCTCGATCACGATCCGCCCGCTCACAATGTGCAGGCCGCCGGCGAACCGCAGGATCGACGACACCTCCGACTTGCGGCAGCAGGTGCGGGTGACGGGGAGCCGTGAGATCTCGTCCTTCACCGCGGCCGTCATCGCCATGGGCCGATCCTTCCATGCATACGAAAAATCCGGTCATACGCGGCGGCCAGCAGCTCCGGGTCGTGCCGTGCGGAGCCACCGCCGGTCAGCGGATCCCCGACGGCGGCCACCGGGGCCAGCTGGACGGAGGCCCCCAGTCGCTCGGCCGCCAGTCGCAGGCTCTCCTGGTCGGGGACCGCCGCCCGGTCGGCCAGCACCACGTCAAAGGCGAGTTTAGGGGCGTGTTGTACCAAAACCTCCACATGACGCTGCGGGGAGAAGCCATCAGTTTCGCCGGGTTGGGGTGCGAGGTTGAGCGAGAGCACCCGGCGCGCCTTGGTCCGGGTGAGGGCGTCCAGCAGTTCGGGCACCAGCAGATGGGGGATCACCGAGGAGAACCACGAACCCGGGCCCAGGATCACCCAGTCCGCGTCCAGCACGGCCTGCACCGCCTCCGGGACGGCCGGCGGATCGTGCGGCACCAGCACCACCTGGAGCACCTCGCCCGGGGTCAGCGCGACGGTGGCCTGGCCGCGCACCCGGCTGAGGGCCTGCGGGCGCCGGATGTCGTGGCCGCGCACCAGGGCTTCCAGTTCCAGCGGGACGGCCGACATCGGCAGCACCCGGCCGTGCGCGCCCAGCAGTTTGCCGACCAGGTCGAGCGCCTGCACATGATCGCCCAGTTGTTCCCACAGCGCGACGATCAGCAGATTGCCGACCGCGTGGTCGTGCAGCGCGCCCTCGCTCTTGAAGCGGTGCTGCACCACTTCGGACCAGGTGCGCCCCCAGTCGTCGTCGCCGCACAGCGCGGCCAGCGCCTTGCGCAGGTCGCCCGGGGGCAGTACGCCGAGTTCGTCGCGCAGCCGGCCGCTGGAGCCGCCGTCGTCGGCGACGGTGACCACGGCGGTCAGATCGCCGGTGATGCGGCGCAGCGCGGTGAGTGAGGCGGACAGGCCCATGCCGCCGCCGAGGGCGACCACCTTGGGCTGGGCGCCGCGCCGCCCCGCGCGGCCGGTGCGGCCGATGCTCCGCATGACGGTGCGCCGGCGCTCGGGGTCCCGGCCCTGCCGGGCGGCCTTGCGTGGCATGTTATTCGCGTCCCATGTCCCGGTGTACGACGACGGTTTCGATGCCTTCGGCGGCCAGCACCTTGGCGAGCCGTTCGGAGACCGCCACCGAGCGGTGCTTGCCGCCGGTGCAGCCGACGGCGATGGTCACATAGCGCTTGCCCTCGCGGCGGTAGCCGGCGGCGACCAGGTGGAGCAGGTCGGCGTAGCGCTCCAGGAACTCCTTGGCGCCCGGCTGGTTGAAGACGTACCCGGCCACCTCCTCGCTGGTGCCGGTGAACGGCCGCAGCTCCGGCACCCAGTGCGGGTTGGGCAGGAAGCGGCAGTCCACGACGTGGTCGGCGTCCACCGGCAGGCCGTACTTGTAGCCGAAGGACATCACGGTGGCGCGCAGTTCGGGTTCGTCGCCGCTGGTGAACTGGGCGTCCATCTTGGCGCGCAGTTCGTGGACGTTGAGGTTGGAGGTGTCGATCACCAGGTCGGCGTCGCCGCGCAGTTCGCGCAGCAGGTCGCGTTCGGCGGCGATGCCGTCCACGATCCGGCCGTCGCCCTGGAGCGGGTGCGGCCTGCGGACGGATTCGAAGCGCTGCACCAGGGCGTTGTCGGAGGCTTCCAGGAAGACGATGCGCCGGGTGACGGACTTGGTGTCGAGGTCGGCCAGGGACTCCCGGAGGCTGTCGAAGAAGCTGCGGCCGCGGACGTCCACGACGACGGCGATCCGGGCGACGTTGCCCTGGGAGCGGGCGCCGAGGTCGACCATGGTGGGGATGAGGGAGGGCGGCAGGTTGTCGACGACGAACCAGCCGAGGTCCTCCAGGCACTTGGCGGCGGTGCTGCGGCCGGCTCCCGACATCCCGGAGATGATCACGAGTTCGGGGGTGGGGCCGGTCTCCTCGCCGGCGGCGGCGGTGGCCGCGGCCGCGGTGGGGTCCGGCTGTTCTTGGGCTCTGCTGTGTGCGGTCATGGTCTCTCTTCCCCCGCCGTGTGGTGTGTGGTGTGTGAGTGGTGCGGTGGCCCGGCGTACGCGGCCGGGCCGGCGCGGCCGGCTCAGTCCTCGATGATCTCGCCGGTCGCCGTGTTGACGGCCGGTGCGGCGGGACCGCGCTCGGTGAGCGCGGCGAGCACCGTCTCGGCCGTCTTGCGGCCTATGCCGGGGACCTCGCAGATCTCCTCCACCGAGGCGGCGCGCAGCCGCTTGACCGAGCCGAAGTGCTTCAGAAGTGCCTTCTTGCGGGTCTCGCCGAGCCCGGGGACGGTGTCCAGCGGGCCCTTCTTCATCGATTGTGCCCGCTTGCCGCGCTGATAGCGGAGGGCGAACCGGTGCGCCTCGTCCCTGACCCGCTGGAGCAGGTACAGGCCCTCGCCGGCGCGGGGCAGGATCACCGGGTCGCTGTCGCCGGGCAGCCAGACCTCTTCGAGCCGCTTGGCGAGGCCGCAGACGGCCACGTCGTCGATGCCCAGCTCGTCCATGGCACGGCGGGCGGCGGCCACCTGGGGGGCGCCGCCGTCGACCACGACCAGCTGCGGCGGGTAGGCGAAGCGCTTGGGGCGGCCGTCCTCGTCGCGGTGGGCGTCCGGGCGCGCGGCGGCCGGCTCCCCGGCCCCGGCCTGGCCGTTCTCCGGGGGCTCGGGGCCCTCCGGGGACTCCTCGACCCAGCCGCCGCTCTTCTCCTTCTCCCGCAGGTAGCGGCGGAAGCGCCGGGAGATCACCTCGTGCATGGAGCGGACGTCGTCCTGGCCGGAGAAGCTCTTGATCTGGAACCGGCGGTACTCGCTCTTGCGGGCCAGGCCGTCCTCGAAGACGACCATGGAGGCGACGACGTCCTCGCCCTGGAGGTGGGAGATGTCGAAGCACTCGATGCGCAGCGGTGCCGAGTCCAGGTCCAGGGCCTCGGCGATCTCCTCCAGGGCGCGGGAGCGGGTGGTCAGGTCGGAGGCGCGCTTGGTCTTGTGCAGCGCGAGCGCCTGCTGGGCGTTGCGCTGGACGGTGGCCATCAGGTCCTTCTTGTCGCCGCGCTGCGGGACGCGGAGGCTGACCCGGGAGCCGCGGCGTTCGCTCAGCCAGTCGGTGAGGGCGTCGGCGACCTCGGGGAGGGCGGGGACCAGGACCTCGCGGGGGACGCCGCCGCTGCCGCCGCCGGTGGCCCCGTCGCCCCATTCGTCGCCGTAGAGCTGCTGGAGGG